>CAKZVG010000098.1 GCA_937921835.1 uncultured Bryobacteraceae bacterium
GCCCCGGCCGCCGCGCCGGAGTCGGTCCATTCGAGGGCCGCCACTCGCGCCACCTCAGCCGCCGCGTCTTCATTTTCCGCCCGGCGGAAGATGCGGAACTCCTGTCCGGGGCGCTGCTCCGCCCGCCAGTTCAGCCGCACCCCGGCCGCGGTCGGCTCGGCTCTCTCGATCGAGGGCGCCGCGAGCGGCGGGATCACTTCGAGGACCAGCGGATCGCTCCAGCGCGAAAAGCGGCCGGTGGGGCCCGCCACGCGCACCGCGAAGATCACCTCGCTTCCCACCCAGCCCTGGACTGGAGTCTCGGCCCGGACCGGGCCCTCGCGCAGGACGGCAACCGGAATGCGCCGGGCGCCGGCCGCCCAGGAGTCCCAGTCGAACTCAGCGCCGGCGCCGGGTCCGCCGCGCAGGTCGATCCCGCCGATGGACTCCAGCCGCAGGCCTTCCGTGGTCAGCGACGGCGGTGTGAACTCGACCAGAATGCGGCCGCCGCGCTGTTTCACGCTCAGCCCGGTGGCCTCCCGTGGAATCTTCAGCGCCGGCGGCTGCGGGTCGCCCACGTAGCCGCAGGCGGCCAGGAGCAGCAGCGGCGGCAGGACGAGCAGAAGGCCCGGACGGCGTGGCATCGCCTCAGAGAATGTACTTGCTGAGATCCTGGTCCTTGACGATTTCGGCAAGCTGTTTCTGAACGTACGCACGGTCGATCTTGACGTTCTTCTTGCGCAGGTCGGGACCGGCGAAGGAGATCTCCTCGAGAACTTTTTCCATGATGGTATGCAGCCGCCGCGCGCCGATGTTTTCGGCCTGATCGTTGACCCGGGCCGCCATGCGCGCCACTTCCTCCAGCGCGTCGTCGGTGAAGGTGAGCTTGATCCCCTCGGTGTCGAGCAGCGCCGTGTATTGCTTCACCAGCGCGTTCTTGGGCTCTTTCAGGATGCGGATGAAGTCTTCCTCGGAAAGCGACTTCAACTCGACGCGGATCGGAAACCGCCCTTGCAACTCGGGAATCAGGTCGCTCGGTTTGGAGACGTGGAAGGCGCCGGCGGCGATAAACAGGATATGGTCGGTGCGCACGAAGCCGTGGCGGGTGTTGACCGTGGTGCCCTCGACGATGGGCAGGATATCGCGCTGCACTCCCTCGCGGCTTACGTCCGGCCCATGCCCGGACTCGCGCCCGGCGATCTTATCCATTTCGTCGAGGAAAATGATGCCGCTGTGCTCGACGCGCTCCAGCGCGGTGCGCGTCACCTGGTCCATGTCGATGAGCTTGTCCTCCTCCTCTTGCGCCAGGTAATCGAGCGCCTCGGCGACGCGCATCTTACGCTTGCGGGTGCGCTTTCCGAACAGCCCCGGGATGACATCCTTGAGGTTGATGTCCATCTCCTCGATGCCGCTGCTGGTGGAGACCTCGAAGGTCGGCCCGCGCTCCCGGACGTCCACCTCGACGGTGCGCTCGTCGAGTTTGCCCGCGCGCAGGCGCTCGCGCAGCTTTTCGCGGGTGCGTTCGGCGCTCTCGGCCGCTTCGCCTTCCTGGGGCGGCATCAGCAGATCGAGCAGCCGCTCTTCGGCGTTGCGCTCGGCGCGTTCGCCGACTTCATCCAGGCGCTCCTCGCGCACCATGTCGATGGCGATGTCCACCAGATCGCGCACCATGGACTCCACGTCCCGCCCGACATAGCCCACTTCGGTAAACTTGCTGGCTTCCACCTTGAGGAACGGCGAACTCGCCAGGCGCGCCAGGCGGCGGGCGATCTCCGTCTTGCCGACGCCGGTGGGGCCGATCATGAGGATGTTCTTGGGCATCACCTCCTCGGCCATCTCCGGATCGAGTTTCTGCCGCCGGATGCGGTTGCGCAGCGCGATGGCCACGGCGCGTTTGGCCTCCGCCTGCCCGATGACGTACTTGTCGAGTTCGCGGACGATTTCCCGGGGCGACAGTTCGTCCAGCAGCGGCTCTTCGTCGAGCGATTGGGCGGGAAGGTAGATCACCATGACTCAGCCGAGCTCCTCGTACGTGATATTGGTGTTGGTGTAAATGCAGATTTCGCCCGCGATGCGCATGGCGCGCTCGGCGATCTCGCGGGCGCCGAGCTCGGTGTTTTCAAGCAGCGCGCGCGCCGCCGCCAGCGCGATCGGTCCGCCCGAGCCGATGGCGGCCACCTGGGCGTCGGGTTCGATCACGTCGCCCGAGCCGCTGACCACGTAGGTGTTCTCGGCGTCCGTCACCAGCAGCAGCGCCTCCAGGTGCCGCAGCGCCCGGTCGGTCCTCCACTCCTTGGCCAGTTCCACCACCCCGCGCGCGAGGTTGCCGCTGTGCTGTTCCAACTTGGCCTCGAAGCGCGCGAACAGCGCGAAGGCGTCGGCCGTTGAGCCGGCGAAACCCGCCAGGATGCGGTCCTTGTACAGACGGCGCAATTTCCGGGCGGTCGATTTCATCACTTCCTGGCCCAGGGTGACCTGGCCATCCCCGGCCATGACCACCTTGCCGCCGCGCCGCACGGCGATGATGGTCGTCGAACGTATCTTATTGTTCATCAAGGACTAGTTTTATTTTAACGCAGCCTCGCGCGGCCGCACGTGGGTCTTCCACATGGCGGCGAACAGCACGAAGGCCTCCGGCCGCCGCCTGCCAACCAGGTAGGGCAGCACACCCAGGGCGAACCAGACGAAATAGGCGATCGTTACCCACCAATGGATGTTGGCGGCAATCGTTCCGATCCAGCCCGGTCCGGGCGCCACGGGCGAGAAGGCGAACTGGGCAAACCACAGGCTGAACAGCGTCCCGGCCTCCCACCAGACCAGCTTCATGTTCACCAGGAACAACATGCCCACCAGGGACTGGCCGAGAGTCATCAGAATTTCCAGCCGCTGCTGCTCGTCGAAAGGAATACTTGACGGAGTTCCGCGGCTGATGGAGTAGACGATCGGCAGCATCGCCGCCAGCAGGGTCCACTGGTTGATGTTGCTCGACACCATGTTCATCAGCGCCATGGAGGCGCGGTTGATGGTGCGCGCCCAGTAGAAGGCCGACACCTTCTCGGGAAACTCGGAGACGAAAGGCGCCACCCACTGCACGAACACGAAACTGGGAACCCCGAGCAGAACCGAGATGGCCAGCAGGCTGGCCAGAAACGGCTCGGCGGTGAAGTAGATCAACAGGCCGCCGGCCAGGAACAATCCCGGGATGAGGACCACGCGCACGGACTTGCGGGACTTCACGATGGTTCGCGGGATGATCTCCAGTTCTTCGGCGCCCTCGGCCGCCTGCGGCGGCATGCGCCCCAGCACCAGCAGATACGCCGTGTAGATGCCGATCAACACGGCGGCGTCCACCAGGTTGAGCGACGCCTTGAACCAGATCCAGGCCACGTAGACCAGCGGCGTCAGCAGCCCGACGACCTCGACGCAGTGCTCGTCCTCAAGATGAATGGCCTTGAGCGGGCGTTTGTGGCGCAGGCGGCAGAACATCGCGGCGGTGAAGTAGATCAGCGGCCACGCCAGACCGGTCAACAGCCGCAGCGCGCCGGTCAGGTTGGCGAGCAGCAGCGGCACCTGCTGCTTCCAGGCCAGCACGGCCTCGACGGCGAACTCAGGCAGCGTCTGGAGCCAGGCCAGAATGGCCAGCGCAAAGCCCTGGGCCACAAAGAACTGCGCCGATTCGGCCGC
>CAKZVG010000099.1 GCA_937921835.1 uncultured Bryobacteraceae bacterium
CGTTCGCCGCCCGCCGCGGCTGGCCGTTCACCCCCGCGAACAACAGCCCGCCGTACATGGTGGGGAAATCGGGAAACGCGGCGCGGTCGATCAGTTCGTTCACCGGGCTGGGCGTGGTGGTGTCGAATCCGCGATTCATGCGGTTGTACCGCTCCATGGGCGGGTAGTTGAAATCCATCCGCAGGCCGAAGTTCAGCGTCAGCCGCGGCAGCGCCCGCCAGTCATGCTGCGCCCAGGGCGCCAGGTAGCGGTAGGAAAAAAGCGGGAACACCGGATAGTTCGCCGTCCCGGAGCTGGGCGTTCCGAGCAGCCAGCTTGCCAGCGCATTGCCGCTCTGGGCGTCCGCCCGGTTGTAGATGCGCTGGGTGAAAGCGGCCGTCTGGTTCAGCCGGAACACGTCGCCGGAGTTTTGCACGGCGTACTGGATCCAGCGCGAGTCGAGTCCCGCCTTGGTGGTTCGCGACCCGCTCACCCGGGTGAAGGAGGGATGAACCGTGATCGTGTTGGTCACGTTCTTGGTGAAGTTCCGGCCCAGGTTGATGTAACCATCGATGCGGTACATGCCGAATCCGGGATTCGCCCCCAGTTGTTTGGCCAGCGATTCCGGAAAGCCCAGCTTGGTGAGATCGAACTTGAGGCTCTCGTCGTTGCGGCCGGCTTCGATGTAGCGGGCGAACGAACCGCGGAGATTGAAGATCATGGTGGGCGAAAGCGTGCTCAGCCAATCCATCACGTAGGCGTCGTTGACGCGCTTGAGCGGCTGCGGACCGTCCCCCGCCAGGCCGTGGATGCCGTTCGTGCTGCGCCACTCGGTGCGGTCGTTGCTGGCGTGGCGGAAGAAAACGTGGTTGCGCTCGCCGAAGTTCTGGTCGAACTTGAACACCAGGTTGTAGAAGCGGTCGGTGGCCGGGTTCTCCCCGCCGGAAACGAAAAAGTTCGATTGGGAGTAATCGGCGCCGTCGGTCCGGGTGTTGGGCATCGGGAAATAATCCACGATGCGGCGCGCGATGGGATGAATGCGGTCCTTCGGAATGACGTTGTCCGGGAACGGATCGCGGGTCCAGACGCCGTTCAGGCTGCGCCCGGTGGCCGGGTCGAAAATCGTGATGGCGCGCCCGCGCGCGTCCTTGAGCTTCGAAAAATCGCCGTCGCGCATCTCCCGTTCCGGCGTGCTCAACACCAGCGGCTGTGGCGTGCCTTCACGGTATCCCTCGTAGTTGAACAGAAAAAACGTCTTGTTCCGCCCGTTGTAGAGCCGCGGGATATACACCGGCCCGTCGAGTTGCACGCCGTACTGGTCCAGGTAGTGGCCCTCCTTGCCGGCGCCGCGCGCATTGTTCTGGAAGGAATTCGTATCCAGCGCGTTGCGCCGCAGGAACTCGTACACCGAACCGTGCGCGCGGTTGCCCCCGCTCTTCAGCACCACGTTCACCGACGCCCCGCCCGAACGCCCGTATTGCGCGTCGTAGGAGTTGGTCTGGATCTTGAACTCCCGCACCGAGTCCACCGGCGGAACGTAAGCCAGGTTGTTGCCGCCCGCCTGCGCGTTGTTGGGCGCGCCGTCGAGCAGAAACTCCGTGTTGCGGTTGGTTCCGTTGATGCCCCACTCCGCGATCGCGCCGTTGTCGAAGGGCCGCTGATAGGTCAGAGAGCCGTTATAGTCGACCCCCGGCACGAGCACCGACAACATGAACGGATTGCGCCCGTTGAGCGGGTACTCCTTCACCGCCTGTTCGTCGATCAGTCCCCCGCGCTCGGAACTGGCGGCTTCAAGAATCGGCGCCTCGGCGGTGACCGTCACCTCCTGGCTCACGGCGCCGAGCTCCAGTTGGAAATCCAACGCCATGCTCTGGTTCACGCTGAGTTCGATGCCCCCGCGCACGGCTTTCTTGAAGCCTGCAACCTCGACGCTCACCGAGTACAGGCCCGGCTGCAAGAACGGGATCGAATAGCCGCCCTGGGCGCCGGTCTTGGCGGTCGAAACGAGGTTGGTTCCGGCGTTCGTGGCCGTCACGGTGGCGCCGGCCACGGGCGCGCCCGAAGGGTCCGTCACCCGGCCGCCCAGCGTGGCGCGGAACTCCTGCGCGCACGCCAGCCCCGCCAGCAAAAAAACACAGCAGAATTTGCTCATAAACCTTCCCCGGCAATCACCCGGATTTGGCCTCTCCACTCCCCAAGCGGTAGCCGAGGGGAATTATATAACAGGCGCCGGACCCTTGACTCTCGGGCCCTCGGGACGCCTCGGAACCGGCGGCGTTCGCCGCGCCGGTGGTGTGGTTTTAGAGATCCCGGGCGCGCCGCCAGTGGTCCTCGAACAGGCCCTGCATCGCCTGCCCGAATCCGCGGTGATCGAAGACCAGCGAGGTCCAGGTCGGCCGGGTTATGACGGGGTCGAGCAGCGCGATCAATCCCCGCTGGCCGTCGAAAAGCGCCAGCTTCAAGGGCAGCTCCTCCGCCAGGCGGACCTCCACCCCGCGCACGGCGAGTTCCGCCAGCCGCTGGCGATGCTCCTCGTCGATCGACTTCTCGTCGAGCAGCAGGCGGCAGCGCACGCCCCGCCCGCGCGCTTCCCGCACCAGTTGTTCACCCACCGGGTCCACCGCGTAGGGCGGCCGCGAAAACTCCAGATACTCCGTCTGGACCTCGCTCAGCATCTCGCGGTACTGCGCCGCGGTCTGTCCCGGCTCGCCGACGATGCGCAGGAAGTCCAGCGTGCCGCGCTCGCCCTGGCCCTCCGAGTAGGCCGAGGTGAGATCCTCCACCAGGCTCGCCGCCATGCGTGACTGCTCGGAAAGCTCCTGTTGCAGGGCCTCCGCCCGCCGTGTCATGTAATTGGGAATGGCCAGGCCGGGCTCCACCGCCGAGAAAAGCTTGGTCTTTTCCTGCACCACCTGCGCGAACCCCTTTTCCACCAGGCTGTCGAGCACCTCGTAAATTTTCTGCCTGGGAACGTGGGCGCGCGCCGCCAGTTCCAGCGCCTTGAACCTGGGATGCCCGATCAGGACCAGATACGACCGGGCTTCATAAGCGTTCAGGCCCGTTTGTTGCAATCTCCTCCAGAACCTCTGAAAGTCCATTTCGGGCAAGTCTTGTGTCATCGCCGTATCCCGAAGCAGATCACAATAACAGAAACGTGACAAGGGTGGCGTCCAGAAGTCACAAAATCCCGGAACCTCGAATCGCACGGCGTGATATTATCCTCCCCGGGGGCATCACTACATGAGGACCGCGTTGTCGCTTGGCCTGGGCGTGGTTTTTGCCGCGGCCGCTCTTTACGCCCAGACATCGCAAATCACCGGCCGGGTATCGGATCCCACCGGCGCCGCCGTGCCGGCCGCCGACATCACCGTCACCAACGTCGAGACCGGCCTGCGCTCGCCCGTGCAAAGCAACCTGGACGGCTACTACACGGTCTCGCGCCTCGATCCCGGCCGCTACCAGGTGGCCGTCCAGAAGCCCGGCTTCAAGCAGGCCCTGCGCACCGGCATCGCGCTCCAGGTGGACCAGACCGCCCGCGTCGACTTCCTGCTCCAGGTGGGGGAAGTCGCCGAGACGATGGAGATCACCGCTCAAGCTCCCCTGATCGAATCCGAGACCTCCAACCTCGGGCAGGTCATCAACAACAAGTCGATCCTCGAGATGCCG
>CAKZVG010000100.1 GCA_937921835.1 uncultured Bryobacteraceae bacterium
GCCGGCCGCGCCGCCGCCGCTTCCCCGCCCCCCTGAAACGTGCTTCTTACAAACATTTACTCCGCCCACATACCTGCTTTACCGCCCGGCCTTAGTCTGAGTACAGGAGGATTCCACACATGTCCGCCAGAAAACGTTTCTTAATCGCCGGCGCCGCGCTCCTTGCGATCACCGCCTCCGCCGCTGCCGCGCAGAGTCCCGGCGGAGGCCAGCGCTTTGCCGGGCAGGCCCGCGAGCGCTTGCGGACCTTCATCGCGGATTACCTCGATCTCACCGCCGAGCAGAAGGAGCAGGCCAACGTCATCTTTGAGCGGGCCCGCGGCCAGGCCGAGCCAGTCCGGGCGCAACTCCAGTCCGGTCGCGAGGCGCTCCGCGACGCCGTCAAATCCGGTGCTCCCGACGCCGAGTTCCACCGCCTCGCCCAGGCTCAAGGTGAGGCGATCGGCCGCATGTCCGCCATCTATGCCAGGTCCTTCGCCGAGTTCTATCGCATCTTGACCCCCGGGCAGAAGGAGAAGGCGGAAAAGCTCCACGCCCGTCTCGGGCAGCGCTTGAGCAAGCGCTCCGGCGGCCGGCCGTAGGCCTGACGCAAGTGGGAGCCGGTAGCCCTATCCCGGCTCCCCGCCCTAGGCGGGTAAAGCTTCCTTTACAAACTTGAGAGAAGATCTCGCTCTTTTCTGAAATCCTTTTTCCCGTTCCATGCGTCTCATGGGTTGAATGAAGGAGGGCAGGGAAATGAAGGTTCTCACGAAATGCCCCGAGCCGGTGAAGCGGGGCGCTGTCTATTGCCCCATTTGCACTCATACCGTGGAAGCGGAAGTTGTCACGGTGAAGAAAGCCACTTTTGTCCGGCCCGGTCAGAAGTGCGCCCGCTGCCACGCCTCGCTGGATGCCGGCTACGTGCTCCACTTGGCGCAAGCGGCCTAGTACTTCCGATCCTCCGTGTGCCGCCCTATGACGCTTCCAGAGCGCCGCAAAACGGGTTATAGTGGAAGCGTCAGGAATCAGTTCATGAAACGCAAAACGGGGTCGAATGACCCGGTGGTCCCGAAGGCTATCCTCGAACAGGCCCGCAAAGCAGTTGAGTCGGATCGCATTCCCCGCCGGGCCGCCTGCGTGGTGTGCGGCTCCGAATGCGCGCCGAATTCCACCGAGCAACTCTGCTGGGTGTGCCGGCGCCTCAAGATCAGCGCCTGGCGCGAATCTGACACCCAGGCTTCGGCTCAGGAATAGATCGCAAGTTCCCTCTGCCAGCCTTCCTCGATGGCTCTCTCGTAGATGTAGCCCGCTGCCGCGACATCCTGCACCCCTAAACCGGTTGACTTGAATACGGTCAGGCCGCCGGGCAGCCGCCAGCCCTCTACGATGTCCTGCAACTCCTTCAACCTCGGCTGGTTCCAATCCGATTCTTCCAGCCCAAGCAGCAGGTCCCCGGCCTCGATCCTGGCCTGCTCAATGGAATCCACAACAATCACCTCCGCCCGCTTCAGCAGCCGCGCCGGCAATTCCCGGCGCGCCGGTTGATTCGATCCCACCGCGTTCACGTGCGCGTCCGCCCGGACCCACTCCTCTTCAATCACCGGGTCCTTGGCATAGGTCGCGGTCACCACGATGCCGGCCTCGCGCACCGCCGCCTCGGCCGTGTCCGCCGCCTCGACCGGCACTCCCAGCCGCCGGGACATTTCCTCCGCGAACCGCGACCGCTTCTCCGCCGAGCGGCTCCACACCCGCGCCCGGCTTAGCTTCCGCACCGCCGCCACCGCCTCCAACTGGCTTCGCGCCTGGAAACCCGAACCGATCACCGCCGCCGTGTCCGCCTCTTCCGGCGCCAGCAGGTCCGTAGCCAGCCCGGTCACCGCCCCGGTCCGGATCTGCCCAAGATGGTTTGCCTCCAGAACCGCCAGCGGCGCCGCCGTCGCGGCCTCGTAGAGCAACACCAGGAAGTGCGCCCCATGCCGCGGGTGCGTGGCGTACACCTTGGTCCCGAAGTAGCCGCCGTAAGCCCCGGCTAGCGCGTGCAGCATCGAGCCCGAGGCCAGCGCCAGCCGGCGTCTCGGCTGGTTTTGCGCCTCGCCTCTCGCTAACGCCGTGAATACCCTCCGCATCAGACCGATCGCGGCATCCATCGGCAGCAGCCGCCGCACGTCGGCTTCGGTGAAGAACTTGACCATACCCACCATTTTGAGCCTCCGCCGGGCGCCTCCCGGAGAACACCCCCCGGATCGGCCCGCCGATCCCGGCCCGGCCGGGCTACATCCCCAGCAACTGGAAGCCGGCATCGACGAACAGGATGTTGCCGGTCACCCCGCGTCCGAGCTCGCTCGCCAGGAACACCGCCGTGTCGGCCACTTCCCCCGGCTCGGTATTGCGGCGCAGCGGAGCGCGTTCGGCGACACCCTCAAGCATCTTCGAGAAATCCTTGATGCCGCGCGCCGACGCCGTCTTCACCGGACCGGCGGAGATGGCGTTCACCCGCACCCCCTGCGGGCCCAGTTCGTTCGCCAGATAACGCACCGAAGCCTCCAGAGCCGCCTTGGCCACGCCCATCACGTTGTAGTTGGGCACCACGCGGATTGATCCCAGGTAGGTCAGCGTGGTCAGCGACCCGCCTCCGGACATCAGCGGAACCAGCGCGCGCGCCACCGCCACCAGCGAGGAGGCGCTGACCTCCTGCGCCACCAAATAGCCGGAACGCGACGTCTCCAGGAACGGGCGGCTCAAATCCTCGCGCTGGGCGAAGGCGATGCTGTGGACGATCGCGTCCAGCCCGCCGCCGGCGGCGCGCAAGTCCGCCGCCAGCCGCTCGAGTTCGCTGTCCTGGGTGACATCGCAGGAAAGCACCAGTGCGCCAAGCTCCCTGCCGAGTTCCCGGACCACCTCCCGCTGGCGGTCGCCCTGGTAGGTCAGCGCCAGCCGCGCACCTTCCCGGTGGAACGCCTGAGCGATCGCCCAAGCCAGGCTCCAACGGTTGGCAACCCCAAGAATCAAAGCGGTTTTCCCCTCGAGCAAGTTGGCCATGAACCCGCTATTGTACCCCAGGCCACTCTGCCGGATTCCTCCTTCCGGCTACGGTAAATTCCTGGTTATTTTACAATGACAAATCTGTTACTATTTCTACGGCGCTCGTGGCGCGGTTTGGCATCCGGACCGCTCCCTGGCGCGGAACCCGGTGCATTCGGCGCCTTGCCGGGCCGCGGTCTCCAGGGAGCGCCTGCTGATGGTTCGCCCACGGCGCTTGGCGGAGTGATTCGGGTGAGGGTACGGACAAGCCTTGGATCGCTGAGCTTCGCGTTGCTGTTGGCGCCCTGCGGCGCGCGCCCGGACGGGCCGCCCATCCAGACTCTCGCGATCGTCACCGAGTTCGAGCACCCGCCCACCCGTGCTGTCCGCGACGCGCTGCGCCGCGAGACCGCGGTCCTTTTCCGTTTACGCCGCCTGCGCATCGTCTGGGAGGAACTCGCCCAAGCCGTGCAGGGCAGCGTCCATGAACGCATGGTGGTGGTGCGCTTCCGCGGGCACTGCCGGGCCGGGACGCCGGAAAAGCCCATTAGGTTCGAAGCGCCGCTGGCCTTCACGCACGTCACCAACGGCATCGTGTTGCCGTTCGCGGAGGTCGATTGCGCCCGTGTGCGGCACTCGGTGGCGCGCGCCCTGGCGGCCGCCCCCGGGCCGGAACTCGAGGCCGCCCTCGGCCGCGCCCTGGCGCGGGTTGCCGCCCATGAGATCTTTCACATGCTCACCGGCTCCCTACAGCACGGTTCCCGTGGACTGGCGAAGTCCCATCTGGCCGCAAGCGAGTTGACCGGCGCGGACTTCGGCTTCGACCCCGTTGACTTGGCCCGGCTGCGCCAGATCCTATTCGGCCGGCAACTCGCGCTGGCCGCCGCCTCCGGTGCTCCGGCGCCCTGACAATCCCCCGCCGCCCGTCCCACCCCGCCCCGCCGGCCCAATCCCCGCCGCAAATGTCCTCCTCTCGCCGCACAATCCCCCGCCGCCGGTTCCGCACCGCCCCCGAGTGCGGTACAAGGGAGTATGGGAATGCAAGAGGTGGCCACGCTGGGAGGCGGTTGTTTCTGGTGCCTCGAGGCGGTCTATGAGGATCTGCGGGGCGTCCTCTCAGTGGAGTCGGGCTACATGGGCGGTACGCTCGAAAACCCCTCCTACCGCCAGGTCTGCACCGGAACAACGGGCCACATCGAGGTGGTCCAACTCACTTTCCTGCCGGAAGTGATCCCCTACTCGGGCATCCTGGAGGTATTCTTCCTCATCCACGATCCGTCCAGCCGTGACCGGCAGGGCAACGACGCCGGACCGCAGTACCGCTCCGCCATCTTCACCCACTCGCCGGAGCAACACGAAACCGCCGCGCAGATGATCCGCGAACTCGACGCCGCGGGGGTCTTCGGCGGCCCCATCGTCACCGAGCTCCAGCCAGCCGGGCGGTTCTACCGGGCCGAAGACTATCACCAAGGCTATTTCCGCAACCACCCCTACCAGCCATATTGCCGCTTCGTGGTGGCGCCCAAGCTGGCCAAGTTCCACGCGAAGTTCCCATCGAAAAGCAAAAGCCGGGGAGAATCGTCATGAGCGACACCGCCGGAATTCAGGACATCGACCTTCGTTATCCAATCGGACCCTTCACCTACCAGGGCCTGATGACCCCCACCGCCCGGGAGCGCGAAATCGAGGAGATCCTCGGCGCCCCCGCGGCCCTGCGCGCCGCCATCGAAGAGCTCTCCGAGCGGCAACTCGACACGCCCTACCGCGAAGGCGGCTGGACCGTCCGCCAGGTGATCCACCACCTCGCCGACAGCCACCTGCACGCCTATGTGCGCTTCCGCCTCGGGCTGACCGAGCAGGACCCCCCGGTCAAGCCTTACGACCAGGCGGGCTGGGCGGAACTGGCCGACGCCCGCACGGCGCCGGTGGATCTGTCGCTTTCGCTGCTCGAAGCCCTGCACGAACGCTGGGTTTTGCTCATGCGGTCCCTGCCCGCGGCCGCCTTCGAACGCGCCGTGCGGCACCCGGAGTGGAGCGAGCCGCTCACCCTGGACAGGCTGGTGGCGTTGTATTCCTGGCACGGCCGCCATCACACCGCCCAGATCCTGGCGTTGCGCGACCGCCTGGGCTGGTAGCCGGCCTACTCGCCGCCGGCGCGCTTGTTCTCGTAAGCCGCGAAGCGCGCCGCGTATTCCTCGAAGCCTCCGCGCCCCATCAGCCCGAAAGTGTACTTCTTGCCCAGTTCCACTCCCGGCTGGTCGAAGGCGTCGATGCCCAGCAGTTCTCCCATGAAGGCGGTCTCGAACTCCATCAATTGCAGAAAAGCCCCCAGGTGCTCCTCGTCCAGGCGGTCCAGCGTGAACGTGCAGTTGGGGCGCCCGGCGTCGCTCAGCGCGGCCGCCGTGGCCCGCCGTTCCGCGTCGAGCAGCTTCGCCAGACTCTGCCCCGCCAGGTAGTCGAAGCCCTCCAGCCGCAGCTTGGTCCGCGGAACCGGCGCCGGGTTCGCGTGCCGCCCCACCGCCCAGAACGTGTGGACTTTGTCGTTGGGGCCTTCCACGTAGAGCTGCACCTGCGAGTGCTGGTCCGTGGCGCCCAGCGCGGCCACCGGCGTCTGTCCGGTGTGGACTTTCCGGCCCTCCCGGTTCCTGGCCTTGCCGAGCGATTCGGCCCACAACTGCCGGAACCAGAAGGCCGTCCCCCACAGCCGGTTGGAGTAGGGGAAGGCCACCTGGATCGGTTTCTTCTTCTTCGCGAGCAGCAAAAAGTGCAGCAGCGCGGCGCGCAGCGCAACGTTCTGTTCGACATCGGGCCGCCAGGATTGCTGCGTCATCGAAGCCGCGCCGCGGCACAGCTTGACGATGTCGATGCCCGTCAGCGCCGCCGGAACCAGCCCCACCGGA
>CAKZVG010000101.1 GCA_937921835.1 uncultured Bryobacteraceae bacterium
CCAGCATCTTGACGAGGCCGTCGCGAAACTGGCGCTGCTGTTCCCGGATGGCCTCCTCCTGCCGCTGGAGGCTGGCCTCGCTGAGCACGGCGACGGCAGCGGCCATCTCGAGCACGGCGTTGCGGCGCGGCACGACCTCCCGCCTCAGGAACGAGTAGCTCAGCGCCATCTTCTGCCGCGGCGTCCACTCAAACAACGGTTCCAGCGATTCCCAGTAGGCGTCCAGCCGCTGGCGGAGTTGTTCCAGCCCGCCCAGGTCCTCGGGGCTGAAATGGCGGTCCAGGGTCTTGAGTTCGCGGTGCATCGACTCCCGCAGGTCGCGCAACTGGCCGCGGTAGAATTCGCCGGTGAGGTGGGATGGATCGAGCAGATAGTCCCGGACGTAGAGACCGGAGACATGGAGTTCCGCCCGGACCTGGTTGAGCGTGCTCTCGACCTCACGGTGGGCGGCGTAGAGCGCAGCGATCTCACCTTGAATCTCCTGCGCCTTGCGCAAGGCGGCCGCGCCGCTGAGCGCGATGAGGGCGATCAGGCAGCCGAAGGCGGCGATCAGCAACGGCCAGGTTCGCGCGATGAGCCGCTTCCGGGCCGGTGCGCCACGCCCTCCGTTATAGCGGCGGCCGCCGTTCGCTTCTAAGCTGGGAGTAGTCATGAAACTTGTGTTCACGGACCTGGACGGCACGCTTCTTGACCATGATACGTACTCCTTCGAACCGGCGCGCGCGGCGCTGGAGGCGCTCCGGCAGGCGGGCGTGCCCGTGATCTTCGTCACCAGCAAGACCCGCGCCGAAACCGAATTCTGGCGGGCGCGGACGGGCAATCGCGATCCTTTCGTGACGGAGAACGGGGGCGCGGCCGTTATTCCGGCTGGGACCTTTCCGTTCGAGGCGCCCGAGGAGATCGTGCTCGGCACGCGCTATCCGGTTCTGGTGGCGGCTCTGGAACGCGCCGCGCGGGCGGCCGGAGTACGGGTGCGGGGATTCCACTCCCTCAGCGTCCGGGAGGTGGCCGAGGCCGCTTCCCTGCCCCTTGAGCAAGCGGAGCTTGCCAAGCGGCGCGAATTCGACGAGCCGTTCGAGATCCTGGACGAGGCAGGCGCCGCCGCGTTGTTGGCGGCCATCGAAGCCGAAGGGATGCGCTGGACGCGCGGAGGACGTTTCTACCACATCACCGGGAACAACGACAAGGCGGCCGCCGCCCGCGGGCTGATCGAACTCTACCGGCGGGTGGAGCCGGAAGTGGCTACGTTCGGATTCGGCGACGGCTGGAACGACGCGCCGCTGCTCGACGCGGTGGACGTTCCGGTGGCGGTGCTCTCGCCCGCCACCCAACGCCTGCGCGAACTGGTTCCCCGCGCCGCCGTCACCCGGCTTCCCGGACCCGCGGGCTGGAGCGCGGCGGTGTTCGAATTGGTTTTGGGGCGGCCCGCGGGATGAGCATTCTCCGATCGAAGCCTGCTCCGCAAACCGGGTCCGGCGTCCAGCTTTCCTCGGCTTGGTCAGGGCCGCGAAGCCGGGCTGAGGAAGGCGGAACGGGTGCCAAGCGCGCCGCCGGCCTTGGGGCCTCCCACGGATCGAACTGCCGGGTAAAGAAGAATGCCGCCGGCGCGGCTGTTAGCTCGCCGCACCCCGGAGGGCCTGGTCTCGCCGAGGATCGTTGGTGGCGAATGATATGCTACGCTCGATAATCGGCATGCCAGACGCAGTGCGGAACCTGGTGCGGGCCGCAATCCGGCCTTGCATCCAGGGCGCTACCCGAAGCTTCGCGCCGAACGGGTTTCGCGGCCCGGTCCTGGTGGAACGGGGATGGCGGGGGCAGGCATACATCCCGGAAGCGCAGGCGCCGTCCGCTGCACGGCTGGCGCTGGTCACCGGGCAAGCCGGGTCTCCCGCGTGGGGCTGCCGCGGCCGAGGGAACCGGCTGCGTCCGGGCTTGGTTCAGTGAGGATCTGATCGTATGAAACCATCTGTGGAATCGATGCCGGAAGGAGGCCGGAAACGGCTGGGAGCCTTCGAACGTTATCTCAGCCTGTGGGTGGTGGTTTGCATGCTGGCGGGCGTGATGCTCGGGAAAGCCTTGCCAGACTTCATTCATGCCTTGCGCGAAATGGAATTCGGCAAGAACAGCCAGATCAACGTGCCGATCGCGGTCCTGATCTGGCTGATGATCATCCCCCTGATGATGAAGGTGGACTTCGCCGCCATCCGCGGCGTCGGCCGGCGCCCGCGCGGGCTGGCGGTGACGCTGTTCGTGAACTGGCTGGTGAAGCCGTTCTCCATGGCGTTGTTCGGCTGGCTGTTCTTCCGGCACGTATTCTCGGGTTTGATTACGCCCGCCGACGCCGACCAGTACATCGCCGGCGTGATCATCCTGGCGGCCGCCCCGTGCACGGCGATGGTCTTCGTGTGGAGCTACCTGAGCGACGGAGACCCCGCCTACACGCTGGTACAGGTGTCGGTGAACGACCTGCTGATGCTGGTGCTGTTCGCGCCGGTCGTCAGGTTTCTGGTCGCCGGGGCGTCCAACCTGGAGGTGCCGTTCCGCGTGCTGCTGTACTCGGTGGGCATCTTCATCGTCATTCCGCTCGTCACGGGCGTGTT
>CAKZVG010000102.1 GCA_937921835.1 uncultured Bryobacteraceae bacterium
AGGCGCGCTCCGCCGCTCCGCGCTGCGCTTCCGCGCACTCCCGCGCGCGCCGCCCGATCTCCTCCCGCCGTCCGGGCGAGGCCAGCAGCTCGCCCACCGCGGCGGCGAGTTCTCCAGCGCTCCCGATGCGGACCAGCGCGCCCGCGCGGCCGAACTCTTCCGCGATGGCCGCGAAGTTCTCCATGTGCGGACCGGCGATCACGGGCTTGCCGAAAAACGCCGGCTCGAGAATATTGTGCCCGCCGCGGCTGGCCAGCGAGCCTCCCATGAAGACCACATCGGCGAAGCGGAACAGGCCGCCGAGTTCGCCCATGGAATCGAGCAGCAAGGCTTCGGCGTCCGGCGCCGCGTCCGCCTCCAGCCGCGAACGGCGCGCGAACCGGACGCCCGCCCGTTCGAGCTTCTCCGCCGCCGCCTCGAAGCGTTCCGGCTTGCGCGGCGTCAGGATCAGCAGCAGTCCCGGATGGCTGGCGCGCAAGGCGAGGAACGCTTCGATCACCACGCCGTCTTCGTCGGGATCGCCGGGCTGCGCCGGCGGCATGGTGCTGGCGGCGATCCACACCGCGCGCGGGCGCACGGCGTCGAGAAAGCGCGCCACCGCGGCGGGCGGCACGGCCTCGCGCGGTTCGAAGTCGTACTTGAGGTTCCCCGCCACCCGCAGCCGTTCCGGCGGCGCTCCGGCGGCGAGGTAGCGTTCGGCGTCGCGCGGGCTCTGGACCAGAATCGCGGCGGCGTGGCCGAGCGCCGCGCTGAAGAACCACCGCAGGCGGCGGTAGCGCGCGGCGGTGCGGTCCGAGATGCGGCCGTTCACGATCACCAGGCGCCCCCCGGAACGCACCGTTTCGCGGAACAGGTTGGGCCAGATCTCGGTTTCCACAATCACCACCACGGCGGGCTTCAGCGTCCTCAGGATCCGCCGCACCGCGAAAGCGTAGTCGAACGGGGCGTGGAAGACCAGGGCCAGCCCGGCGAACTTCTCCTCCGCCAGAGCCCGCCCGGCGAGCGTTCCGCAGCTCACGTACAGCGGCGCCCAAGGCATCTCCTGGCGCAGGCGCCGCGCCAGACCCAGCGAGGCAAGCGCCTCTCCCACCGAAACCGCGTGCAACCAGACGGCGCCCGAAGCCGTCCGGTGATAGCGGCGGGGCAGGAACCCGAAGCGCTCAGCCAGCCCGCGCAGGTAGCCGGCGTCGCGCCAACAGCGCCGCAGAACGTAGACTAGGAGAAAGGGGAAGGCGGCTGTCTGCAACAGCCGGTAGAGGAGATAAATGAGCCGTTCCACCAAATGTCTGATCGTTCTCCTGGCCGCCTGGGCGGCTTGCGCGGCGGACAAGAACGATAGGAAGTTCAAGCCGGCGCCGGCCTCCTCCTACCCCTCGCGCCAGACCATCTCCGGGGTGACCATGGCCGCCGTTCCCTATCACACGCCGGAACTGGCGCGGGAGGCCTTCGGCAAGGCCAACCCCTACGAGCACGGCGTGCTACCCGTCCTGCTGGTCATCCAGAATGATACCAAGCAGGCCTTGCGCCTCGACGGAATGCAAACCCAGTTCATCACCCACGACCGGCAGGCGGTGGACCCGACGCCGGCGCCGGAGGTCAAGTACCTGGCGGGCGGCCGCGCGCCGAGGGTGGGCCAGAGCCCCCTGCCCACCGGAAAACCGCCGCTGGTGCGGGGCAAGAACCGGCTCGACACCTGGGAAATCGAGGGCCGGGCCTTCGAAGTCCGCATGCTGCCCGCGGGCGAAGCGGCGCATGGTTTCTTCTACTTCCGAGCGCCATTCCGTACCGGAGCGCAGTTACTGATTAAGGGAGTACGCGAAGCGGGCACCAACAAAGAACTGTTCTTTTTCGAGATACCGCTTCAAACGAAGTAGCAGTTACTTCTTCTGGCTGCCCGGCTTGGCCGGGGGCGCGGCTTTCTTCACCGGCGCCGCTTTCCTGGTTCCGGTGGTTTTCTTGGCCGGCGGCGCGGGCGCCGCCTCGGGCGCGCCTGGCGGCAGGGGCCCCACCCGCTCGAAGCCCACTTTCACGATGCGCACCGGCGTTAGCGGCATGTCGTTCGGGTTCTTCGGGACGCGCGCAATGGCGTTCACCACGTCCATCCCCTCGACCACCTGCCCGAAAACCGTGTGCAGCCCGTTCAGATGCGGGGTCGGAACCTCGGTGATGAAGAACTGGCAGCTTCCGGTGCGCGGTCCGGCGTTGGCCATGCCCAGCCGTCCGGGCTGATCGAACTTGAGCGCCGGATGGAACTCGTCCGGGATCACGTCGGTTCCGCCCCGGCCGTTGCCCATCGGGTCGCCGCCCTGAATCATGAACCCGGGGATGACGCGGTGGAACGTGAGGCCGTTATACAGCGGGCGGCGGACGCGCTGGCCGGTCTTGGGGTCGGTCCAGGCCTTGCGCCCCTGCGCCAGTTCGACGAAGTTCCTTACCGTGACCGGCGCTTCGTTTTCGAACAGCTCCAAAACGATGTTCCCCTGCGTGGTGGCCAGCGTGGCGTAAAGTCCCGCCTCGCGGGCCGGCGCGGCCGCGGGCGGCGCATCGATGGCGGGCTGAGGCTGTTGCGCGAATACTCCCGCCGCGAGGAAATAGATCAGACTTACTGCGGCGAAATAACTCTTGCTCATCAGCACATATTATGCCGCAAGCGGGGGAAGCCGCAGCGCCGCCAGCGGGCGCCGCTCAGCCGCGCCCGGCCGCGCTGCGTTCGAACTCCGCCAGATCCTCGACCACCAGCCGCAGGCGCTCCACTTCCTCCGGCTGCAAGCCTTCAAGCGGCGGGCGCACCGGACCGGCTTTTCGCCCGAGCAGCTCCATGGCCTGCTTCATCACCGCCACCTCGTAGCCGCGCTTGCGGTCGCGCAAGGCGAACAGGGGATGGACGTAGCGTTCCATTAGCCTGCCCAGCCGCGCGTACTCGCCCCGCCCGGCCGCCTCCACCAGGGCGAAGGGCAGCCGCGGCGCGAGGTTGGAAACGCTCGAAGTGTAACCCGCCACGCCGATCGCGTAGTAGCCGGGAACGGCGTCGTCGCCCGCTCCGCCGAGCCATGCCAGCCGGTCCCCCACCAGGCTCATGATGCGCTGATAGCGGCGCATGTCGCCCTGCCCGTCCTTCCAGGCGGCGAGCGTGGGAACGCTCTCGGCCAGCCGCGCCACCTGCTCGGGCGTAAACACCGCCCAGTCGCGGCTATAGACGATCAGTGGAAGCCCGGTTGCCTCGCCGATGCCACGGTAATAGGCGAGCAGACCCTCGAAAGGCGGCTGCGTGTAGTAAGGCGGCATCACCAGCAAGGCCGCCGCGCCCGCGCGCTCCTGCCTGCGCGCCAGTTCGCGTCCGGTCTCCAGTCCGAACGCCACCGTGCCCACCACCGGCGTCGCGCCCGCCGCGCACACGCCCGCCGCCACGGACTCGCCGATCTCTTCCGGCGTCAGCGAGAAGAACTCGGCGATGCCGGCCGCGATCAGCAGCGCGCTGTAGGGATGCCGCGCCATCCGGGCGGTATTCTCTTCAAGCGCGGCGAGGTCCAGCGAGAGGTCCGGGCGAAACGGCGAGACCGGTCCTCCGATGACGCCCGCGAGCCGGGCCCTGGCTTCCGCGACCGTCCACATACCGGATCAGTATCCTTTCTGCTTGTCCACCACGTTGAGCAGCGGCTCTCCGGCCGCGAAGCGCCGGATGTTCTCCTTGAGCAGTTCCATGCGCCGTTCCTGCACGCGGTCGGACTGCCCGGCGATGTGCGGCGTGATGACGACGTTTTCGAATTTCCAGAGCGGGTGTCCCTTGGGAAGCGGCTCCGGGTCCGTCACGTCCAGCCCCGCGCCCGCCAGGCGCTTGCCGTCGAGCGCCTTCACCAGCGCGGCGGTGTCGTAGATCTTGCCGCGCGAGACCGCGATAAAGTACGCGCCGGGCTTGAGCAGTTCGAACTGCCGCGCGCCGATCATGCGCTCGCTCTCGGGCGTGTGCGGCGCGGCCACGAAGAGCACGTCGGCTTCCGGCAGCACGCTGTCGATGCGGTCTGGCGGGACCACTTTCTCAAGCAGCGGCGTATAGGGAATGTCCTTGGGATCGACGCCGATGACGCGCATGTCGAAGCCGCGGGCGCGCTGCGCGATCTGCATGCCGATGCCTCCCACGCCCACCACCACCGCCGTCTTGCCCTTGAGCTCGATGGGACGGTGCTGGCCGCGCGTCCACTCCTCGTTCGGGCGGTCCGGGATGATGCGGTGCAGGCCGCGCGTCAGGCTCAGCAGCATGGCCATGGCGTGGTCGGCGATGTTCGGTCCCTGAATGATCTTGGCGTTGGTCAGTACGATCGGGCTGTTGAGCAGTTCCGGGGAGCGGTAGCGCTCGACGCCCGCGCTGAAGGCCTGCATCCAGCGGATGCGCGGGCCGGCGCGGATGACGTCGGCGGTGGCGGCGCCCAGCACCGCGTCGGCGTCGGCGGCCTCTTGAAGAAGCTGGCCGGCGGCGGCGTGAACCAGGCGGACGTTGGCCGGCGCCGAAGCCTGGAGTTCCCGCACCGCTTCCGCGCTCAGCCCGGTGACGACGATCTTTTTTGACTGGGCCGCGCCCGAGGCGGCCAGTCCCAGCCCCAGCGAAAGCACCAACAGCGGATTTGCCATAGAGGGATTGTATCGCTCTTCAGAGCAGCGGTCCGCCGTCTCCGCCGTTGGCCGCTTGCGACACTTCAAACAGTTCCTCGTCGCGCGCGGCGAGCACCGCCTCGCTCTCTTCCGGCACGCCGGCTCGAGGGGTGTAGACCCACCAGGCGTGCCCGTGCAGGAACCCGGCGGCGCTGGTGGCGCCATAACGCAGCGTCCGCCGTCCCGGTGTGGCGCGCGTCATCCCGATCAGCGCGTCGCCGAGGCAGGGGCGCGAGGCGGGCGCCAGCACCTGCCAGGCGGGCGGCTCGGCGAGGTCGCAGCAGGCGGCCCGGAAGTGCTCCAGCATGCGCACCGCAAGAGCCAGGCCGGCGCAGCGCTCGCCGTGGTAATTCACCGCCTGGAGCAGCAAGGATTCCCGCAGCGCCGCGCGCCCTAGCGGACGGCCGATGGCGGCGTTGTTGGCTGACAGGATGGCGTCGCGGGTGACGAAATATGGCTTGAGGTCGATCACCGGCGTGCCGTCCAGAAAGTCGAGCGGGCACACCTCGAGGGCGCCCTCGCGGATGGCCAGGATGCGCGCGGCGGTCAGACCAATGGGGTTGGGACGCACCGGGGAGCGGACGGCGAAAACGCCGTGCAGCCCGCCTGGACCGCGGTCGGCGACGCCGCGCGGCGTAACCTGGAGCAGGTCGCGCTCGGCCCGGTCCAGCCATGCCAGGACCCAGATGTGGCTGTGCTTCTCCAGCCGGTGCAGCGCCGGGCGGAACTCGGGCAGCACTTCGATGGATGCTCCGGTTCCGAGCGACGGCATGGCCTTCCGCTCCGTGATGCCGGAGCGCACATAACCGATGGGGCGCAGTTCGAAGTTCACCGCGTTCTAGAACGGAACGTCGTCGTCGGTCACGCCCGGGTGCGGCGGTTCGAACGGGCCCTCGTCGGCGGCTGCCGGGCGCGCCTGCCGCTGCTGCGCCGAACGCGGCATGGAGACCGGCTGCGAGTAGCCCTCCTCGCCCGCCGGCGCGGCGTCGCGGGCGCCGCCGCTCAGCAGGATCACATCCTCGGCGACAACTTCCGTGACGTAGACCTTGCGGCCGTCCTTGTCCTCGTAGTTGCGGGTGCGCAGACGGCCCTCCACATAGACCTGCTTGCCCTTGGTCAAATAGTTGGCCAGGTTCTCCTGCCGCCAGAGGACGACGTTGTGCCAATCGGTCTCTTCTTTCCACTCCCCGGTCTGCTGGTCCTTCCAGCGGCGGCTGGTGGCGATCGGGAAATTGGTGACCGCGGTGCCGCCGGCGGTGAACTTGGTCTCGGCGTCCCGGCCGAGATTGCCGACCAGGATGACTTTGTTGACGCTTCGGGATGC
>CAKZVG010000103.1 GCA_937921835.1 uncultured Bryobacteraceae bacterium
TGGCGGGAAATACGGTGTTCGGCAGCGAAGACCCGGCCGCGGCCGTGGCGCAACTGCAACGGATCGCGCGGGAGGCGCTGTCCGTGCGAGCATGAGTTGAGAATCAAGGTAGGTCTATGATTCGCTATCGCAACATCCTGGTATTGGCCATTCTGATCGGCCTCCTGTCCTCCTGCGGTTTCCGCCGCAAAAAATACGAGAACCCGATCACCAAGGACACGCAACAGCCCGACAAGGTGCTTTTCGACAAGGCGATCAAGGACATTGAGCGCAACCGCTTCGAGGTCGCGCGCATCACGCTGAACACGTTGATCAACACCTACGACACCAGCGAGTTCATGGCCAAGGCCAAACTGGCCATCGCCGATAGCTGGTTCCGGGAAGGCGGTTCGCACGGACTGGCGCAGGCCGAAGCCGAATACAAGGACTTCATCCTGTTCTACCCAACGCTCGAAGAGGCGGCCGAAGCGCAGGAGAAAGTCTGCATGATCCACGTCCGGCAGATGGAAAAGCCGGACCGCGACATGAAGCACGCCTTGCGCGCCGAAGACGAGTGCCGCAATCTGTTGGTGCAGTTCCCGAACAGCAAGTTCGCGCCTCGCGCGCAGCAACTTTTGCGCGAGATCCAGGAAGTGATCGCCGAGGGAGAGTACCGGGTGGGTTCCTTCTACCACACCAAGGGCAGCAACCCGGCGGCGGCCAACCGGCTCCAGGCGCTGGTGGATCATTATCCGCTCTATAGCCGGGCGGACGAGAGCCTGTGGAAGCTGGGAGACGCGTATTCGAAGATGGGTCCGCGTTTCCGGCAGAAAAGCGGGGAAGCGTACGCACGGATCGTGAAGGACTATCCGTTGAGCGCCTATGCCGATCAGGCGAAGCAGAAACTGGTGGCTTTGGAGATGGAGGTTCCCGAAGCCGACCCGGTGGCCTACGCCAGGATGAAGTACGAGCTCGAGAACCGCCAGAAGCCCGGCATGATGCATCACGTCTGGGGCATTTTCCGCAAGAGCCCGGATACCACCATGGCGGCCAAGTCCGGAAGCCCGGCGATGACCAGCATGCGGCCGACATTGCCGGCCACGGTGCCTACAGGTGAGGAAGGCGGCGCCGGCGTGAGCGCCGAAGTCACCGTGGCGCCGGTCTCCGGCCCCTCCGCCCTGGACACGCAACCCGACGCGCGCCAGCGGCCGCCCGCGCAGCCCGCCACGCCGGCTCCCAAACAGGAGAAGAAACGATAGCCGAGGCGACCAGCCGGATCCTCCTCGCCGACGACAGTCCGCACGCGCAGCGGATGGGCGAGCGAATCCTGCGCGAGGAAGGCTACGAAGTCGTCTGTGTCACGGACGGCGAGACGGCTCTGCTTCGCCTGGAGGACGTCCAGCCGGACCTGGTCATCGCCGACGCGCTGCTTCCCGGCAAGTCCGGCTACGAACTCTGCGAAGCCGTCAGGCGCAACGCCGCGCTCCGCCACACGCGGGTCTTGCTGGTGGTGGGACTGCTCGAACCCTTCGACGAAGAGCGCGCGCGGCAAGCGGGGAGCGACGGGCTGATCCGGAAGCCCTTCGAGGCCAGCGGCATGCTGGGAGCGGTGAAGCCGCTGGTCGAGGCGGCGCGCATCGCGCGCGGAGTGCTTCCGGCGCGGGCGGAACCCGAGGCGGCGGCGCCGCCTGAGGTCGATCCGGCGTTGGTGCGCGCGGCGGTTACGGTGGCCCTTGAAGGCGCGCTTCCGGGACTGATCGAGGAGCTTACCCGCCGGGTGCTGGAGGCGCTCGATCAGTCGGGCGAGGTGCGGTTCCCGAAGCTTGCCGTTCCGGGCGGCGAGCGCGAGCGGGCGGCCGATGCACCGGCCGGACAGCCGTCAGGGGAAGCCGCTGGCGCCGAGGTTCCCATGCCCGCCGAAGAACCGCGGCCCGAACCCGCGCCGCCCGTGCCGGCCGCCGAATCCGTTCCTGACCCCGCTCCGGCGTCGGCGCCTGCTCCAGCGGTCCCGGAGCCCGTCGCCGCGCCGCCCGCGGAGCCGCAGGAATCCAGCTTGCAGAACTGGCGCGGTTTCCAACTGTTGCGCTGAATCCGATCGACCGTTATGCCCGACAACAGCTTTGACATCGTTTCGAAAGTGGAACTGCCCGAGGTGGTCAACGCCATCCAGCAGTCGCTCAAGGAAATCCAAACCCGCTTCGACCTCAAGAATTCGAAGTCCTTCATCGAACTGAACGAGAAGGAACACAAACTTACCCTTGGAAGCCAGGACGAGTTCAAGCTGAAGGCCGTGGTCGAAATCCTCGAGCAGAAGCTCATCCGGCGCAAAGTGCCGCTGAAGGCGCTGGCCTATGGCCCGGTAGTGCCGGCGGCCGGTTCGACGGTCCGCCAGGAAGTGCAGTTGCAGAACGGCATTCCCATCGAGAAGTCGCGCGAGATCGTGCGCGCCATCAAGGATTCCAAGAAGAAAGTGCAGGCCTCCATCCAGGGCGATTTCGTGCGCGTAAGCGGGAAGGACCGCGACGCGCTCCAGGACGTCATTCGCCTGCTGCGCGAGCGCGACTTCGGCATCGACATGCAGTTCACCAACTACCGGACGTTCTGATGCCGCGCCGCATCCAGTCTCTGCTGCTCTCCGGACCGGCGGGCCGGATCGAAGCGCTGCTTGAAGAGCCGGAGGACGGCGAACCATCGGAAGCGGCCTTGGTGTGCCATCCCCATCCCGCCTATGGCGGCACGATGCACAACAAGGTGGTCCACCGGATGGCGCGCGCGTTGCGGCGTTCGGGCTCAGCGGTGCTGCGCTTCAACTTCCGCGGCGTGAACCTGAGCGAGGGCGCCTTCAACGGCGGCTTGGGAGAACTGGAGGACGCCCGCGCGGCGCTGCGCTGGCTGCGGTCGAATCACCCCGGCCTGCCCTATGCCGTGGCCGGCTTTTCCTTCGGCGCGGGCATCGCCCTCAAGCTGGGATGCGAAGCCGGCGCCCCGTCGCGCCTGATCGCCGCCGGACTCCCCACCGCCTTCCTGCCTGGCGCCGCTTTCCTCTCCGGCTGCGCGGCGCCGAAATACTTCATCCAAAGCACCCGCGACGAGTACGGTCCACGCGCGGCTCTGGAGGGCTTTATCGAGCACGTCGCCCCACCCCGGGAGTTGCACTTCGTTGAGGCCCGGGATCACTTCTTCGCCGGCGCTCTGGATCAGTTCGAGGATGCGGTCCTGCGTCTGCCAAGACCGTCGCCAGAGTAACGGTGCTGGCGGACGGCGCGCCTGCTGATCAGTGCGGCGTTGCGGGGCAACTCCGCGACGCGGACCGGCACGTCCTGCTGCCTGGCTTCGCGCCGTCCCATCGCCGGGCCTACAGAAACGTTCGGAGACTTCTCCGGCGGTGTGGCCAGGAGAAACAATAGGGAAAACGGCTATCCGAATTCCGCGTGTCGGAAGAATACAGACAGGTCACGACCAGGAACGGGCTGAGCGCTTTCAGCAGTCTGATGCTGTTCGATGATTTGAAACATGCCGGCATCGTCGAAGGCCGGCACTCCGTTTGCCATGCCCAGGCCACGACGGGGACCAGCCTCCCGACAATGCCGCCTTACGGGAGAAGCCTCGCCGGAAGAGAGCAGCGATTCTTCCTTTTGCCGGCAAAGCAGGAGTAAGACGCGTTTTTGCGGCGAGCCCGAGGTTCGTCCCCGAAGCCGGTGCGGCGGCAGGTCCCACATTTACAAACTTTTACTCTCCGGGTTCTGGGAGATATCACTGAGTGCATTCAAAACTAACGACTTGGATGCTAGTCTCTACCTGCAACTTAGTACTTGAACGCGGGTTTGGAGATTTGTCAGGGAAGGAGATTCACAACATGTTACTCACAAAGCTCTTACCTGTGACCATGGTTGTGGTAATTACATCTCTCGCCGCGCCCGCCCAGAATACGCGGCGGCAGGCGGGCTCCTGGGAGACCAGCCGGGGCGCTTCCGGAACGTGGCAGCGCGAGGTGCAGACACAGCCGGGGCGCCGGGCAGCCACCAGCGAGGCGGCCAGCGAGAGCGGCAAGCAGGCCCGCCAC
>CAKZVG010000104.1 GCA_937921835.1 uncultured Bryobacteraceae bacterium
GTCGTTGCTTTCGCACGACGCCGGCTGGTACCGGCCGGGCGAACCGGGCGGCGGCAGCTTTCGCGGCTACACCTACCTGTACACCGACTTTCTTCCCCGGCTGGATCCGGCCTGGGAGGGCGTGCTGCTCTGGGACAATCCTCGCCGGGCCTACGGCGAGTGAGGGATGACGACACCTCGGCGTTTGTTGCTCGCGGCGGCGGGAGCGTCTGCCGAGAATGCGTTCTCCATCCATGCGGCGCGCAGCGCCGGGGTGCCGGTGCTATGCCGCGACGATCTCCCGCCCGGAGGGGTCCTCCCCGGCGGCGTCCGCATCGCAAATGCGTTTGCTTATTAGCCAGGCACGTGGCGCCGCGAGCGCATCTCAATTCTTGGCATTCGTCTTGCCCGTACGGTACTTCTCGAACCAGGCCAGCAGGTAGAGCTGCTGCGCGAGCTGCCGCGAGGGCCGCCGCCAGCCGTGGAACTCCTCGGGCATGCGCACCAGCAGCGTGTCCACCTTGCGCAGCTTGAGCGCGCGGTAATATTCCTCGCTCTGCGAAATCGGCGTACGCAGATCGGCCTCGCCGGTCATGACCATGGTGGGGGTTTTCACGTTTCCTACGTAATGCAGCGGTGAGCGCAGGGCGTACTCCATGGGATCCTCCCAGGGCTTCTTGCGGAACTGGTCGTACCACATCACGCCGTCGGTAGTCCCGACGAAGCTGTGCCAGTTGATCACCGGCCGCATCGACACCGCGGCGCGGAAGCGGTCCGTGTGGCCCACGATCCAGGCCGTCAGCACGCCGCCGCCCGAGCCGCCGCATACGAACAGGTTCCGCTCGTCGATCCAGCCCTTCTTGAGCGCCTCGTCCACGCCCGCCATCAGGTCGTCGTAATCCTTGCCCGGATAGGCGTGCTGGATGCCGTTGACGAACTCCTGCCCGTAGCCGGTCGAGCCGCGCGGGTTGGCGTAGAGCACCGCGTAGCCGCTGGCGGCGAAATTCTGCCACGCCCAGTTGAAGGCCACGCTGTACATGGACCAGGGCCCGCCGTGAATGTAGAGCACCATGGGATACTTCTTCCCGGCTTCGAAGCCCACCGGCTTGATCAGCCAGCCCTGCGACTTCACGCCGTCCGGAGCCGTAAACCAAAGCTCCTCGACGGCGCCCAGTTCGCGCCCGGCGAGCACGTCGCGGTTCAGGTCGAGCAGCGTGCTCATGCGCGCGGGCTGCTTCAGGTCGAACGCCACCAGCACGCCCGGCTCGTGAAACGAAGTCCGCACCGCCGCCGCGTGTCCTTTGCGCGACAGCGACACCGCCGTGAGCAGGTGCCTTCCCGAGGTCAGCCGCCGGGGCTGCCCGCTGAGCGGCAGGAAGTAGAGCTGCGCCTCGCCGCGCTCCTGCATGAGGTAGTAGAGACCCGAGGAATCGGGCGCCCACTCGAGTTCGGACGGCGAACTCGGAAACCCGCCAGCCAGCAGCCGCTGCTCCGCGCCGGCGGAGTTCATGAGATAGATGCTCTGCAAATGGTGGGTGAAGAACTGGTCATCGTAACCGGTGTAGGCGACGTGGCGCCCGTCGGGTGAAACCAGCGGGTTCGTGTCCGGCCCGCGCCGGCTGGTGAGCGTTTTCGGCTCGCCGCCTTCCAGGGAAAAGAGATAGATCTCGGAGTCGTTGCGCAGGTACTCCGCGTCCGGCTTGCGGATGCCGGAGACGTACAGCGACTTGCCGTCGGCGCCCCAGTCGAAGGAGGAGTGATTGTAGTTGCCCGAAGTCACCTGCCGCGGGGTGCCGCCGGCGACGGCATCGATCACGAAGACGTGCTGATAGCCTTTCGGCACCGGTCCGATGCCGTCGCTCGCCCAGCTCAGCCGGTCCACCACCACCGCCGGCTTGCCCCACTGCGCGCCCTCGGGCTTCTCCGGCAGCTTGATGGTAAGCGCCGGCTCTTTGTCCGGAACGCGCATGACGAAAGCGATGCGCTTGCCGTCGGGGGACCACTTCAGGTTGGACGGCGCGCGCTCAAGCCGAGTCAGTTGGGCCACCTCGCGCGTATCGGCCCACAGCACGTGGATCTGCGTGGAGCCGTCGCGGTCGGAGAGAAACGCCAGCCGCTCCCCGCCGGGCGACCACACGGGCGAGGAATCGCGCCAGTTGCCGGGCGTCAACTCGCGCAGGCGCTCTCCGGAACGGTCGATGATCCAAAGGTTCGAACGCCCCTGATCCTTCATCTTGTCGGCCCAGCCACGCGTGAAGACGATCCGCGCGCCGTCGGGCGAGATGGCCGGACTGCTCACCGACTCCATCTCAAACAGCGTCTCCGGCCCCAGGCCCTTCGAATCCGCCGCCGCCAACGGCAGCGCGAACAAAGCGAAGCACAACAGCCGACGGTTCATGAATCAGCACCTCTTGCGGAGTGTAGCGGGCGCGCGGCGGAGATGCAAACGCCGGGCGCGGCGCGGGCAAGAGCGGTCCTCAGGCGCCGAGGGTGTTGATGGGCGCGGCGTGCGAGGCTTCAAACGCCGCGATGGCGGCTTCCTGCTGGAGGATCCAGCCGAGTTCGTCGACGCCGTCGAGCAGGCAGCGGCGCGCGAAAGGATCCACCGGAAACTCCACCGCGCGGCCGTCCGGGAGCGTCAGCGTGCAGGCTTCCAGGTCCACGCGCAGCGTCATGCGCGGATCCCGCGCGTGCATGGCGAACAGTTCGGCGTGCACCTGGCGCGGCACCACGATGGGCAGCAACCCGTTCTTGAGCGAGTTCTGCTTGAAGATGTCGGCGAAGGAGGTGCTGATGACGGCGCGGAAGCCGTACTGGGTGAGCGCCCAGGGGGCGTGCTCGCGCGAGCTGCCGCAGCCGAAGTTGTCGCCCGCCAACAGGATTCGCGCTTCCTTGGCCTCCGGGGTGTTGAGGACGAAGTCCGGCTTGGGCGAGCCGCCGGCGTCGTAGCGCCAGTCGAAAAAGAGCTGATCGCCCAGACCCTCTTTCGAAACGGTCTTCAAAAAGCGCGCCGGGATGATCTGGTCGGTGTCGACGTTGTCGACCGGCAGCGCCGCCACGCGGCTCTCAAAGGCGGTGAACTTGGTCATAGCAGAGTCCTCACGTCGCTGATCACGCCGTTGACGGCGCTGGCGGCGGCGGTCAGGGGGCTGGCCAGCAGCGTCCGCCCGCCCTTGCCCTGGCGTCCTTCGAAGTTGCGGTTGCTGGTGGAAACGCTGTACTGGCCAGGCTCGAGCTGGTCGCCGTTCATGGCGATGCACATCGAACAGCCGGCCTCGCGCCACTCGGCGCCCGCGGCGCGGAAGATCTCGTCCAGGCCCTCGGCCTCGGCCTGGCGCTTCACCGGCTGCGAGCCGGGCACTACCAGCATGCGGACCCTGGGATTCACCTTGCGGCCCTTGAGTACGCTGGCGGCGGCGCGCAGGTCCGCCAGGCGCCCGTTTGTGCAGCTTCCGACGAAGACCACGTCGATGGGCCGCCCAAGCAGCGGCTTGCCAGGCTCGAGCGCCATGTACTTGAGCGCTTTACTCAGCGTCTCGCGCTCCAGCGGATCCGCCACCGCCGCCGGGTCGGGCACCGCGCCGCTGATGGGAATCCCCATGCCGGGGTTGGTGCCGAAGGTAATCATCGGCTCCAGCGCGGCGGCGTCGATGGAGATCTCCTTGTCGTAGGCCGCGCCCTCGTCCGTGGGCAGCCGCCTCCAGCGCTCGAGCGCGGCCTCCCAGGCGGCGCCCTGGGGCGCGAACGGCCGCCCGTGGAGGTACTGGTAGGTGACGTTGTCGGGGGCGATCATGCCCGCCCGCGCGCCGCCCTCGATGGACATGTTGGTCACCGTCATGCGCTCCTCCATCGACAGAGCGCGAATGGTGGAGCCGCAATACTCGATCACGCAGCCGGTGCCGCCGCCCACGCCGATCCTGGCGATGAGCGCCAGAATGATGTCCTTGGCCGAGACGCCGGGCTTGAGCGCTCCGTTGACCTCGACCTTGAAGGTCTTCGAGCGCCGCTGCGGCAGGCACTGCGTGGCCAGCACCATCTCGACTTCGCTGGTTCCTATGCCGAAGGCCAGCGCGCCGAAGGCGCCGTGGGTGGCGGTGTGGCTGTCGCCGCAGACCACGGTCATGCCGGGCTGGGTCAACCCCTGCTCGGGGCCGATGACGTGCACCACGCCCTGCTTGTCGCTCAGGAACCCGAAGCAGGGAATGCCGAACTCCCGGCAGTTGGCTTCCAGGCGCGCCACCTGCGCCGCCGCCACCTGGTCGAGAATCGGCAGCGTGCGCGGCGTGGTGGGCGTGCCGTGATCGACCGTGGCCTGGGTGAGATCCGGCCGCCGGACTTTCAATCCGCGCCGCCGCAAGCCGTCGAAGGCCTGCGGCGAGGTCACCTCGTGGACCAGGTGCAAGTCGATGTAGAGCAGCGCCGGCGCGCCGGGCTGTTCGGACACCAAGTGGGCGTCCCAGACTTTCTCGATGATGGTTCTTGGGCGTGTCATCGGCCGCTCCTAAATCGCCGCCCGGACCGCCGCGCCGACCTCGGCGGTGGTGGCGGGCTTCCCCGCCGGCCTCAGGTCCGCCGTGACGCGGCCGGAATCGAGCACCGCTTCGATGGCCGCGTCGACCGCCGCGGCTTCCCGCTTCAGTCCGAAGCTGTACTCCAGCATGGCCGCCACCGAGCCGATGGCGCCCAGCGGATTCGCTTTTCCCTGCCCCGCGATATCGGGCGCCGAGCCGTGCACCGGCTCGTAGAGCCCGGTGAAGGCCCCCGAGGGGCGGCGCGCCCCCAGCGAGGCCGAAGGCAGCATGCCGATCGAACCGGCCAGCACCGCGCCTTCGTCGCTCAGGATGTCGCCGAACATGTTTTCGGTGACCACCACGTCGAAGCGCCGCGGGTTCAGCACAAGCTGCATGGCGCAGTTGTCCACCAGCAGATGGTCGAGTTCGACGTCCGGGTAATCCCGGGCGACGTCCAGCACCACCTTGCGCCACAACTGCGAGGTCTCCAGCACGTTCGACTTATCCACGCTGGTGACCTTCTTGCGGCGGTTGCGGGCCAGCTCGAACGCCATGCGTGCGATGCGGTCGATCTCGCCCCGGGTGTAGACCATGGTCTGCGTGG
>CAKZVG010000105.1 GCA_937921835.1 uncultured Bryobacteraceae bacterium
GCGGTTTTGAGATAGGTCTCGATGCGCTGAACGACCGCCGGATTGGCCGCCGCGACGTTGTGCTTCTCGCCCGGGTCGGCGCGCAGGTTGTAAAGCTCAAGCGGGGCGCCCGGCTTCAGCCGCAGCGCTTTCCAGTCGCCGTGCCGGACCGCCTGCGCCAGACGTTCCGTGCGCAGCCGCCGCTGCTGGTTGTCGTAGGTGAGAAACTCCCAGTAGAGAAACTCGCGCCGCGGCGGCCGGCCGCCGAACAGCGCGGGCGCCACCGATACGCCGTCCAGTCCGGCGGGAGTCTTCGCGCCCGCGGCCTCGGCCAGCGTCGGGAATACGTCGAAGAAGCCCCACGGATAATCGCTCGTGCGCCCGGCGGCGATCTTGCCCGGCCAGCGCGCGATCATCGGCACGCGGATGCCGCCCTCGAACAACTCTCCTTTCTGCCCGCGCAGGATGCCATTGCTTTGGAAAAACCCGAAGCCCTTTTCCTCGCCGAAGTGCGCGCCGTTGTCGCTGGTGATGAAGACCAGCGTGTCGCGGTCGAGATCGTACTCCTTGAGCAGCGCAAGCAGGCGCCCGATGTGCGCGTCGGCGCGCGTGACCATGGCCGCGTAGGTCTTCTGGCCCGTGGTCCAGGGCTCGTTTTCGTACGGCGCCAGACTCGGGATCTCGAAGCGCGAATGCGGGATGGTGTAGCCGGCATAGAGGAAGAACGGCCGGTGGCGGTTCTTGCGCAGGAATTCGAAGGAGCGTTCCGCGATGATGTCGGCCGAGTACTGCCCGCGCTTTCCGCCCGCGTTGCCCGGGAGCGGAAACGGCTTCTCGTTGTCCCAGAGGAACTCGGGATAGTAACTGTGGGCGTGCACCTGGTGCAGGTAGCCGAAGAACTCGTCGAAGCCGTGCCGCGCCGGGCTGCCCGTGCTGCGCGCGTCTCCAAGCCCCCACTTGCCGAACCCGCCCGTCGCGTAGCCGGCGGCTTTCAACGCCTGCGCGACCGTGTAGTCGGACTCGGCGATCGGGACGGTGCCCGCGTTGGCGCGCACCGGCGTGTGGCCCATGTGGAGGCCGGTCATCAGCACGCTGCGCGAGGGCGCGCACACCGCGCCGCCCGCGTAGCAATCGGTGAAGCGCGTGCCTTCCGCCGCGGCGCGATCGACATTCGGGGTTTTGATCTTCTTCTGGCCGTAGCAGCCGAAGTCGCCGTAGCCGAGATCGTCGAGCATCACGAAGACGATGTTGGGGCGCCGGGCGGGAGCGCCCTGGAGCAGACCGGCGGCGCCCGAAGCGGCCAGGAAGTCCCGGCGGTTGAGAAGGGATGTCTGCGGCATCGCTTCAATCTTCCCACGCCGCCCCGATGAGGGCCAGCGCCGCCAGCGCCGCCGTCTCGGCGCGCAGGATGTGGCGGCCAAGCGAGACCGCCCGCCAGCCCGCGGCGAGCGCGGCCTGGCGCTCGTCCGGCGTCCAGCCGCCCTCGGGTCCGGCGAGCAGCGCGATCTCCGCCGCGCGCGCTCTCTCCCCGCCGGGAGGCAGCGCCGCCAGCAGCGCGGTCACGCCGGGCGTTTCGTCGAGCAGGAAGCGGAAGCGCGCCTCCCAGGCGAGCGCCGCGGCGAATTCGGCCGGCGGCTCCACCTGAAGCAAACGGCGCCGCCGCGCCTGCTGGCTGGCTTCAAGCGCGATCCTCCGCCAGCGCTGCGCGCGCTTGCGCGCCCCGTCCGCCAGACCCTTCTCGCTGCGCGCGGCGTTCACCGGCACGATCGCCGCCGCACCCAGTTCGGCCGCCTTCTCGACGATCCACTCGAAGCGGTCGAACTTGATGAGCGAGGCGAGGAGCGTGATCTGTGGCCCCGGCTTGCCGCTTTCGAGCTTCTCGATCACCCGGAACACCACCAGGTCCCTGCGCGCGGCCTCGACCTCGGCCAGGTAGGCCGACTGGTTGTCGGAGATCTCGTAGCGCTGGCCCGCCTCCACCCGCAGCACGCGCGTCAGGTGATGCGCCTCCTCGCCGCGCAGCTCGGCCCGCGAGCGAACCACACCGGGAACGAAGAACAGGCGGCGCGCCATGTAGAATAGGTTACTTCGGAATGATCGCTCATCTGCGCGGAACGCTGCTTGAGAAACGCCCCGGCCAGGCCGTCATCGAGGCCGGCGGGGTGGGCTATGACCTGATCGTCCCGGTCTCGACCTACACCGCGCTGCCGGAGGCCGGAGCGGAAGCGCGCCTGCGCGTCTACACGCACGTCCGCGAGGACGCCCTGCAACTTTACGGCTTCGCCACGCCCGAAGAGAAGACACTGTTTGAGAAGCTGATCACGGTGAGCGGTATTGGTCCCAGGCTCGCCGTCACGGTGCTCTCGGGTCTGCCCACGGCCGATCTTGCCGCCGCCATCCGCAACGGGCAGGTGGACCTGCTGGTGCGCATCCCAGGCGTCGGCAAGAAGACCGCCGAGCGCATCGCGCTCGAACTTCGCGACAAGCTGGAGGGCGTGGGCGCGGCCCCGCCGCCGGGAGGGCCGGCCGCCGCCGTGCTGAGCGTGGCGGAGCAGGACGCGCTCTCGGCGCTGGTCAACCTGGGCTGCAACCGCGCCGCCGCCGAGGCCGCCATTCGCAAGGCCAAGGCCGCCGGGGCGCCCGCCGAGTTCGAACCTCTGTTCCGCCGCGCGCTCGAGCTGGTGCGCTGACCGCCTGCCCGCGCCTACGGCTGGTCGTAGCCCTTCAAACGCCGGATCCAGACGTTCCGGAAGCGCACCGGATCGTTGTGGTTCTGGAGCGCCAGCGGCTCCTCGGGGCCGTGCGGCGCGTAGGGGCGTACGATCCGGTGGGCCATGGGTCCGCCGATTTCCTGGCGGTGGTGAAGCAACACGCCGTTATGGAACACGGTGACATGCGCTTTTTTGACGACCTGCTCGCCTTGGAATACCGGCGCCTCGAAGACGATATCGTAGCTCTGCCACTCGCCCGGGCGGCGCGCGGCGTTCACCAGCGGGGGCCACCAGCCGTAGATGGCGCCCGCCTGTCCGTCGGCGTAAGTAGGGTTCTCCCAGGAGTCCAGGATCTGCACCTCATAGCGGCTCATCAGCAGGACGCCGCTGTTGGCGCGCAACTGGCTGGAGTTGGTGATGGTGGTGGGCGAGGCCCACTCCAGGTGCAACTGGCAGTCGCCGAATTTCTCTTTCGTGGCCAAGTCGCCAGTGCCCCACACCACCTCCATGTATCCGTCCTTCACCAGCCATTCGGGCTCGGTGCCGGTCTTGCCGTCCTTGCGGCGCCCGGAAACAGTCCACTTCGAAAGGTCCTTGCCGTCGAAAAGCACGACGGCGTCCGAGGGCGGCTGCCCGCACTGCGCGCCGGGAGCGACCACCGCCGGACGGGGCCGGTTCAGATCGTGGACGCGCCACTTCTGGCCCGGTATCACGGGCGTGTCGGTATAGCCGAGCGATGGCTTGGGTTCCTTCTTCTCCTGCTGCTGCTTCTTCTTCTGCTGAGCATTCGCTGGAGCGTCGAGGACGGTCGCGAATACCACGGCCGCGACCGCGCCCACGGCGGCGGCGCCGCACAGGCGCTGCAATCTCGTTTTGGACATCTCTGGCCTCCGGAAACTTGCAGGCTAGCATAATTCGCCGGCGCGTCACCGTGCGTCATCGAGCCGCGGGCGGCGCCCAGGTAGGTGTAACAAATCCCCTCTTCCCGGAAACCGGAATGTCTGGTAAGGTATAAGGCAGTAGGGACAATGTTGCGGGACGGAATGCTCCTCACGCTGGTCGCGGCTCTCGTGCTCCTGCTGCCGGCAGGTTGCGCCGCGGTCTGCGCGGCGTCCATGGATGGCTGCTGCCCGCCCGAAAACAGTTGCTGCCCACCCGCAAGCGGCTGCGACTGTCCCCACGGCGTGGACTCCTGTAGCGGAACACGCCCGGCGGCCCTTGCGGCCGCGAATCCCAAGGTAGCCGCCGAAACCGCCGCGGTGGCCAGCACCGGCGGCTTCGTTCCGGTGGAAGCCCGTGAACCGGCGCGAACCCTTTCCACGCCGCCTCCTCCAGCCGCGAGACT
>CAKZVG010000106.1 GCA_937921835.1 uncultured Bryobacteraceae bacterium
CGCTCAACTGGCCCTGCTCACGCTTGAGCTCGAGGACGCCGCTCATCGGCTCGCCCTCCGCCGACCGGGTGGTGACGGTCCAGGCGCCGGCAACGCCTTCGGCCGCCCTCAGCGGGGCGACGGCGAGGACGGCGGTAAGCACGATCAGTCCGGGCGCGATCCAACGCATGCGGCTGTGTTCCTCCAGGATTCTGTTTTATAATAACACGCGCCCGCGGGCTGACCGCCGTGCCGGCGGCCCGGCGGCGGGCGGGCGATGGGAGGTGCCAGATGAAGGCTTTGCCGCTTGTGTTAGGCTTCACGCTCGCGATCCCGTGCGGCATCGCGCAACGTCACAGGTTGTCCGACATCAATGCCGAGACCCCCGAGGGCGCGCTGCTCCAACAGATCGGCCAGGAGGAAAACGAGAGCAAGAAACTCGCGCTGCTCGAACAGTTCGCCGCCGCGCACCCCAAGCACGAAGCCATTCTGTGGGTTCTCGATCAACTCTACCCTGCTTACGCCAAGGCGAACCAGCCCGGCAAGGCGCTGGAGGTTTGCGAAAAGCTCCTCGCGGCCGATCCCGAGGACGCCCGCGGCGCCCACGGCTGCCTGAAGGTCGCCGAATCCACGAAGGACCCTGATCAGATCCTGGCTTGGTCCGAGCGGGGGTCGCAGGTGGCCCGCCGGGTCGCCGCGCTGCCCAAGCCCTCCGGCGAAGACGAGGCTGAGGAGTGGAAGGAGCGCGTCGATTTCGCCACCCAGTTCGACGTCTACACCGAATACTCGCTCTACGCCGCCGCGCTGGCGGCCGCCGACGCCAGGAAGAAGCAGGAACTGATGGAGGCTCTGGAGCGCCGCAATGAGAAGTATGAGCACCTGCCGGTGCTGCGCGACCTGGTCTTCCGGGCGCTGCTTCAGGCGCAGGACACGACCGGCGCCGCCGCGCTCGCCGAGCGCTTGGCCGAGAAAGGCCAGGCCAACGAGGACATGCTGCTGGTGGTCGCCGACGGCGCGCTGAACGCCAAGCAGTACGACAAGGCCATCGCGCACGCCGCCAGGCTGATTGCGGCGATGGAGGGAAAGGCCAAGCCGGACAATCTCGACGAGGCCGCCTGGACGGCGCGGAAGAACGCGCTCCTCGGACGCGCCCACTACATCGAGGGAGTGGCTTACGGCGTGCAAAACAAGCACTCGCAATGCGACAAGACCTTGCGCGCCGGACTGCCGTACATGAGCGGCGACAACCAGTTGCTGGCCGGGGCGTACTTCTACCTGGGACTGGCGAACTTCAAGCTGGGCGATGTCAAGAACCCGGTCAAGGAACGGATTCTCGACGCGCTCCGGTTCAACGAGCTGTGCGCCGGCATCAAGAGCCCGTTCCAGGCGCAGGCGCAGAAAAACATCAAGGCCATTCGTTCGCAATATCAGATCAAATGAACATCCTCGTACCGAATCTCGGCTCCACTTCCCTCAAATACCAGTTGATCGAGATGCCCGCCGAAAAGACGCTGTCGCGCGGCCGCCTGGAGCGCGTCAGCAACTATCGCGAGGCGATCTCCCAGATCCGGACCGATGGCGCCCCCATCGCCGCGGTCGCCTTCAAGGCGGTCCTGGCGGGACCGCGCTACCGCGGGACGTTCCGGATCGACGACGATCTGATCGGCGCCCTGGAGGAGTATCTTCCCGCCGCCCCGGCGCATAACGCCATCTACCTCACCGGCATCCGCGCCTTTCGCGAGGCCATGCCGGGCGTGCCCTTGGTGGCAGCCTTCGAAACCGAGTTCCACGCCACGATGCCGGAGGCGGCCGTGCGCTACGGAGTGCCGGCCGAGTGGCGCGAGAAGTTCGGCGTCCGCCGCTACGGCTTTCACGGCGCCTCGCACCAGTACGTCAGCGTCCGCGCCCCGGAGTTGCTTGGCCGGCCGGCCGGTTCGCTGCGGCTGGTGAGCTGTCACCTGGGTGGCAGCTCTTCGATCTGCGCCATCCTGGACGGCCGGTCGGTCGACACCACGATGGGGTTCTCACCGCAGTCGGGCCTTGAAAACGCCACCCGGCACGGAGAACTCGACGCCTTTGCGGTGCTGTACGTGATGGAGCGCACCGGCTGGCCGATCGAGGAAATCCGGCGGCAGCTTGCCAAGACCGGCGGCCTGGCGGGGTTGTCGGGGATCGCCGGCGGCGACGTGCGCGACCTGGAAGCCGCCGCCGCCGGGGGCAACAGCGACGCCGCGCTGGCGCTCGAAGTCTTCACCCGTCAGGTGCGCAAGACCATCGGCGCTTACGCCGCGCTGATGGGTGGTTTGGACGCGGTGGCGTTCACTGGCGGCATCGGCGAGAACTCGGCGCGCCTGCGCGCGGCCTGCTGCCAGGGGCTGGAGTTCCTCGGGATTCGGCTGGATCCTCGCCGGAACGAATCGGGATCGGGGGACCGGCTGGTGTCGGACGCCGGCTCCCCGGTGGCCGTGCTTGCCCTGGCCACCAACGAAGAACTGGTGGTGGCCCGCCGCGCCTACCGCTGTTTGACCGCCACTTGACGCAGCGAACCCGGGGACGGCCGGTTCCGATCGCGCCGCCGCCGGCCCGGCAAGCGGAGAAGTGGATGGCGCGGTGTATCGCGGGCCCGCTCGCGGAAGCAACCGGGGACCGGCCGCAGCCGGCCGGTCCGGAGCTTGTGCATTGCAAACAGGGCGGCCGGAGCGGGTTGAGCGGGGACGCGGCGGTGGCTTCAGGCCTTGCCGAGCAGCTCCCCGATTTTTGCGAGCAGGGCGGCGGGATCGACCGGCTTGTCGAAGTAACCGGCGGGGGGCGGAACCTGCTTGCGGGTTTCGATGAAGCGCTTGAACTCGTGCGAGACGCCGGTGATCATGATGACCGGGATGGAAGCCGTGGCGGGGTCCTCGTGGAGTTCGCGGTACATGCGGACGCCGGTTTCGCGGGGGAGGTTAATGTCGAGGGTGATGAGGTTGGGGCGCTCGGCGCGCGCCTTGGCCATGCCGTCGATGCCGTCCTCGGCGCAGACGACGTCGTAGCCGTGATCGGCGAGCATGGTCTTGAGGTAGGCGACAAGGTCGGCTTCATCCTCGACGACGAGGATCTTGGGGCGTGGGGTGGGTTCCATGGTTGTGCTCTATTTCTGTTTTAGCGCGGCCAAAGCCTTG
>CAKZVG010000107.1 GCA_937921835.1 uncultured Bryobacteraceae bacterium
ACGCGCACTCCCTGTATCTGGGCACAAGGCTGGCTGAGACGGCTGGAACGATCGAGGTGAGCGTTGACGGAGGAACGCCGGTTTCCGTCGCTCTCGGCGTTCCGGGAGAAGACGCGCTGGTCCGATGGCCGCTTGGAGAGTACGGGGCGGGTGAGCATGTTGTGAGCGCGCTGCACACCGGCGCCCAAGGGACCTACTTCTACTTCGACTTCCTGGAAGTGGCGGCGGCGGCCGCGAGCCTGCCGGAGTGCGATCCGATACCGGATTACACGCTGGCGACGGACTGGGACACCGACCATTCTCTGGCGGTGGCGCCGGAACGGACAGCATGGATGATTGACTCGCTTGGCTTTCGCGGGCGGGCGAATCACTACGTAGGGGCGCTCTGGTTCTATGAACTTCTCCGGCAGGGACACCAATACGCATCGGCGACGGTGGAGTTCATCGCGGCGCCGGCGCCAAGCCAGATCAGCGAGCTCAAGATCGGGCGTGTTGGTGAACCTCCGGAACGGCGCACGGTGATTCAACATTTGAATAACGCGGGGGATACTGAGGAGACCCTGGCGCGGGCTTTCGAGTTGGAGATCAACCGCGGCTATACCGCAATCCGCGCGGTTGCGGACGGTCCGCGCCTGACGATCTTCGCGCGCGCCATGGGGAACGAAGGGAACAACATCACGATCGAGGCGGGTCCCGCGGGCTTTGTCGAGGTCAGCGGACCAACCTTGACGGGAGGCGTGGACGGCGAGTGGCGGACCGACCTTCAAGCAACCCCCCGGTTGAACCGCGCGGTACGCGACTGGAGCCGTAGTTACTATGCCGCGCTGACGGCCAGAGGAATCGACGTCACGGCGGCGTTCAGCATGGAGCTTCAACACGGGGATCCGTCGGTCGAGGCGGGCATCGCCCAACGGTACCCGGACGGGTTGCCCGCGTTGCTCAATACGCCGGCGCTGCAAACCAACTTCTCGCCGCCGAGCCGCACATTTTGGAAGGCCGTGTATCTGGAAATGGCCGGACTGCTGGCCGAGGCCGGGCATGTGCCGTATCTGCAATTCGGCGAAGTTCAATGGTGGTATTTTCCGAACGGTTCCGGCATGCCGCTCTATGACGCGTACACCCGGGAGAGGTTTCGCGCCGAGCATGGGCGCGATCCGCGCATTGCAACGAGCAACCACGAAGCCCCGGCGCTGTTCGCGGAGGAGCTTGGCTTCTGGTCCCGGCTGCTTGGGGAGTTCACCGCGGAAATCATGACGCACGTGAGGGCGGTTCACCCGGACTGCCGGTTCGAGGTGCTGTATCCTCCGGACGTCAACGAAACCGGCTTCAACCGGCTGCTCAATTACCCCGCCGAACATTGGACGCCGGCGGCGCTTGATTGTCTGAAGACGGAAAGCTTCACCTATACCTTCCTGCGCGATTTGAACCTCTGTCAGGAGTCGATTGACTTCAGCAGGAGCAAAGGTTTCCCGCGCTCGAAGCGCGCGCACCTGGTGGGCATCAGCGATCCGACGACCGCCTGGGAGAGGGAAGGCAGACTGGCGCGGGGCGAAGTCGAGGCCGTCGTGCTTTTCGCGCTGGACCAGTTCTGCCTGGTGGGCTACGGTTTGCGCCTGGCCGAAGGTGCGCGGCGCGCACTGCGGCAGGGGTGAGCATGAGACCAGGCGCATGGTATAGTTGGCCTTAAGCCCGTGGTCCTGGTCCAAAACGTCTCCAAGCACTTTCCCCTTTATCGAAGGCCGTCGGATCGCATCCTCGAACTTCTGCCTCTGTGCGGGCGCCCGCGCCACAGCGATTTCTGGGCGGTGCGGGACGTCAGTCTCCATGTCCGCCGCGGGGAGACGCTTGGGATCGTCGGTCCGAACGGATCCGGAAAGAGCACTCTGCTGCAAATCATTTGCGGGATTCTCCGGCCCACGCGGGGGCGCGTGCTCGCCAGCGGGCGGATCGCCGCCCTGCTGGAGCTTGGGGCAGGTTTCAATCCGGAGTTCACAGGCCGGGAGAACGTGTTTCTCAACGGCGAAATTCTGGGACTAAGCCGCCGGGAGATCGAACTCGCCTTCCCCCGGATCGCGGAGTTCGCCGAGATCGGGGAGTTCATTGACCGCCCGGTAAAGCTGTACTCAAGCGGCATGTACGTGCGGTTGGCTTTCGCGACCGCGATCCATGTCGAACCGGAGATCCTGATCGTCGACGAGGCGCTGGCGGTCGGGGATGCGATGTTCGCGAACCGGTGCGTGAGGAAGTTCGAGGAGCTGAAGAAGCGGGAGACCACGGTGCTCTTCGTTTCGCACGATCTGGGGCTGGTGAAGCGGCTTTCCGATCGCGCAGTCCTGATGCTCTCGGGGCGGGTGGAAGCCGAGGGCAGCCCGAAGGATGTGGTGAACCGTTACGTCGGGTTGGTGCACGAACGGCAGGGCGGGCACGGAGACGGCGGGCCTTCGGGCGCGCTGCGGGCCGCCAGTTTCCGGCACGGGGACGGGACAAGCCGTATCGTGGACGTGCGTTTGCTCAACGAGCAGGGCCAGCCGGCTTCGACTTTCTGCGCGGGTGAGCGGATGACCGTGCGCGTCACGGCCCGCTTCGAGCGAGACAGCGCGCATCCCATCGTGGGCATCCTCATTCGCAACCGCTATGGTATCGACATCTTCGGCACGAACACGCGGGTCGAACAGCGCGATCCCGGCTCTTTCCGCGCGGGCGAGATCCTGCAAGTGGATTTCTCGTTCTCCTGCCTCCTGACGCGGCAGGAATACACCATCACCGCCGCGACGCAGCACGAGGACGGCGCGAGCCAGGACTGGCTGGACGACACGCTGGCCTTCACGGTTGTGGACCCCGCCGACCGCGCCGGACTGGCCAACCTGAGGACTTCCATCGAATGGAAGCGCCTGGCGCCCGGCCATGCTGCCGCGGATGTGGGACGCTAGGCGAATGCAGGAACACGCAAGCCACGAAGACCGCAGCTTCTTTGGGCACCCGCGGGGACTCGCCACGTTGTTCATGACGGAACTGTGGGAGCGCTTCAGCTATTACGGCATGCGGGCGCTGCTCATCCTCTTTATGACAGCTCCGGTTCCAGCCGGGGGGCTGGGATTCGCGGTGGCCAAGGCGGGGGCGATCTATGGGCTTTACACATCGATGGTGTACATGGTCAGCCTCCCGGGCGGCTGGCTGGCCGACCGGTTCCTCGGCCAGCGGCGCGCGGTGCTTTACGGGGGAATCCTGATCGCGCTTGGCAATGCCGGGCTGACCATCCCTGGAGCGACTTTCTTCTATCCGGGGCTGGTGCTGATTGTCATTGGAACGGGCTTGTTGAAACCGAACGTCAGTGCGCTGGTGGGGCAGCTTTACGCCGAGGGGGACAGCCGGAGGGATTCGGGCTTCTCAATCTACTACATGGGCATCAACCTGGGCGCTTTCCTGGCGCCGCTTGCATGCGGCTACGTGGGCCAGCGGATCGACTGGCATCTTGGTTTTGGCCTGGCCGCGCTCGGGATGGTGTTCGGCGTCACGCAGTTTGTGCGCGGGGAAAAGCACCTGCTGGGCGCGGGCGCCGCGCCGGCGGCTCCGCGGAACGCCCGGGAGGCGGCGCGGCAGAGGCGGCTGCTGTGGTGGGGCGTGTCGCTGACGGCGGCGTTTCTTGGCGCATTGGGACTGGCCGAGGCGAGCGGGGTGGCGCGGCTGGACGCGCAAACCCTCTCTGACGGACTCGGCATCGTGCTGCTCGGGGTGACCGCCGCCGCTTTCGCCTGGCTGCTGCTTTCCGGCGGCTGGACGCCGGTGGAGCGCAAGCGGCTGTTCGTGGTGGGTGTGCTCTTCCTGGCCTCGGCGCTTTTCTGGTGCGTGTTCGAGCAGGCGGGATCGACGCTCAATCTGTTCGCCCAGCGAAGCACGGACAAATCCGTACTCGGGTTCACGTTTCCGGCGAGCTGGCTGCAATCCCTGAACGCCCTCTTCATCATCACCCTTGCCCCGGCCTTCGCTTGGTTATGGCTCAAACTCGGTCCGCGCGAGCCGTCCAGCCCGGCGAAATTCGTCTTCGGGCTGCTGGCGGCGGGAGCCGGCTTCCTGGTGCTTGTTCCCGCGGCGGGCCGGGCGGAAGCGGGGGAGCTGGTCAGCCCGCTCTGGCTGGTTGCGGTGTATCTTTTTCATACCGTCGGAGAATTGTGTCTAAGTCCGGTGGGACTGAGCGCGATGACAAAGCTCGCGCCCGCGCGGATCGCAGGCCTTCTCATGGGCGTCTGGTTTCTCTCGCTTTCCCTGGGGAATTACCTCGGCGGACGGCTGGCATCCTTGTATGAGACACTGCCACTTACTCACTTGTTCACGGTGGCCGCCAGTTTCGGTATCTTGGCGGGTCTGGTTCTCGCGTTTTTCGTCAAACCGACGGTAAGACTCATGGGGGGCGTGAAATAACATGTTCGCGATGGAGGAGGTCCAGAGGTTACTGCGCGAGGAAAGGCTCGATGGGTGGCTGTTCTTCGACCATCACCTGCGGGACCCTCTCGCATACCGCGTGCTGCGGTTCGAACCCCCCCGCACTCCGACGCGGCGATGGTACTACCTGATTCCTTCCGGCGGCGAGCCGCGCGGGCTGGTGCACCGGATCGAGAGCGGAATTCTGGAGGCGCTGCCCGGATCGAAGCGGCAATACGCGAGTTGGAAGGAGCAGGCCGGAGGCGTGGCGGAGCTGTTGGCGGGATGCCATCGGGTTGCGATGCAATACTCGCCCAACTGCTCGATCCCCTATGTCTCGATGGCCGACGCCGGGACGGTGGAACTGGTGCGTTCGGCGGGGGTCGAAGTGGCAAGTTCGGCCAACCTGCTTCAGCACTTCGAAGCCCGTTGGAGCCCGGAGCAGCTCGAATCGCATCTGGAAGCGGGGCGCCGGGTGGACGGCATCCGGCGGGCGGCGTTCGGGCGGATCCGCGAGCGCCTGCGGAGCGGCGAGGCGGCGTCGGAGTGGGAAATCAAACGCTTCATTCTCGAACAGTTTCAGGCGCAGGGATTGGAAACCGGCCACGGCCCGATCGTCGCGGTGAACGCCCATGCCGCCGATCCGCACTACGAACCGGACGCCTCGCGCCACTCGGCCATACGCCCCGGAGATCTGGTGCTGATCGACCTGTGGGCTAAACTCAAGGCCCCAAACAGCGTTTACTACGACATCACATGGACCGGGTATTGCGGGCCGGAGCCGCCGTCCGCCATGCGGAACGTTTTCGAGATTGTGCGCGGCGCCCGCGACGCCGCGGTTGAGCGGGTGAAACGGGCCGCCGCGGGTGGAGAGAAGCTACGCGGCTTCGAAGTCGACGACGTGGCGCGCGGCCATATCCGTGGGCGCGGTTTCGGCGACGCCTTCTTCCACCGCACGGGGCACTCGATCGGAACGGAGGTCCATGGAGCAGGCGCCAACATGGACAACTTGGAGACCCATGACGAGCGGCGCATCATCCCCTGGACCTGCTTCTCGATCGAACCCGGTATCTATCTGGCGGATTTCGGCATCCGTTCCGAGGTCAACGTTTTCGTGGACGATCATGAGGCCCGCGTGACAGGCGAAATCCAGCAGGAGCTGGTGCGGATCTGAATGCGCGCCTTGGTCTTGCTCTTGGTTCTCAACGCCGCACAGGGCGCGATTTGCGCCCAGACGAACGGCTCCGGGTGTCGGCGGTCCGGAAACCGGGTCGGCTTCGCGGTCGAGCCGGGGCGCGCCTACATCGAGTGGCTCACCGCGGCTACGCTCCGGTTCGTCCGGGAGTGGGACGCGCCTTCCCTCGGGGCCGAATCCGGT
>CAKZVG010000108.1 GCA_937921835.1 uncultured Bryobacteraceae bacterium
GGCGAGGATTTCGGCCGCTTCCGCCGCTTGCTCGCCTCCGCCGCCGAGCGCGGGTTGATGGTGCAGACCGGCTACATGTGGCGCTACCACCCGGCTATGCGGGCGGCGCTCGAGGCTGCGCGTCAGGGCTGGCTTGGCCACGTGTACGCGCTCCGCGCCACGATTGACAAACCGCTCTCCGCGCGCGAGCGGATGGAATTGGCCGCCTTCCGGGGCGGTATGATGTTCGAACTGGGGTGTCACATGATCGACCGGGCGGTGGAGTTGTTCGGCACACCCGCGAAGGTGACCGGCATCCTGCGGCACGATGGGCCGTTTGGCGATGCCCTGGCGGACAACACGCTGGCGGTGCTGGAATTCGGCCGGGCCATGGCGAACATCTATGTCGCCGCTCACCACCCCACCGGAAACCGCAACCGCACGCTGGAGGTGTTGGGCACGAACGGCTCGATCGCGGTCCGGCCGTTCCATCCCGCCCGTCTGCACACGGACTTGAAGCAGGCGGCCGGGCCTTACGCGGCGGGGACCGCCAGCGCCGAGATCGCCAACGGGCCACTTCCCACCTATGGCGAGGACTTCCTTGAGATGGCCCGGGTGATTCGGGAAGGCGCCAAACCCGCCTACACGGCCGGCCACGACCTCACGGTCCAGGCGGTTCTGTTGGAAGCGTGCGGTTTCAGCAACGAGGAGATTGGGCAATGAACGGATTCACGCGGCGAGACTGGATGGGGATGACGGTCATCCCCGCGGCGGCCGTCCGCGGCTCGGCGGCGAATTCGAGTTTCACCGCCGGTTTAATCGGCGCCGGGGCGCGCGGTTCGTATCTGGCGAACGTTCTGAACGCCGATGGCCGCGCGCGCATCGTGGCGCTCTGCGACATTTTCGACGACCGTATCGAGGCCGCGCGGACCAGAATCCCCGCACCCGGCGCGAAGGCCTACAAAGACTACCGCGACCTGCTGGCCAGCGGCGTCGACGCCGTGATCATCGCCACCCCGGTCCACGTCCATCCGGAGCAGTTCGAAGCGGCGGTACGCGCCGGCAAGCACATCTACTTCGAGAAGCCCGCCGCCGTGGACGTCGCCGGCTGCAAGCGCATCATGCGCGCGGCGGATTCGGCGCCGAAGAATCTGACCATCACGGTGGGATTTCAGCGCCGCGCCGGGCAGGTGTTCCTCAAGGCCAAGAGCGCGCTCGATTCGGGAGCCATCGGCCAGTTGCGCATGGCGCACAGCCGCTGGCTGAAGGGCATCCGCGACATCGGACGTCCGGCGGGACCGCGGCCAACCACACCGGAGGGGCTCGTCCGGGAGTGGCGCTGGTGGCGCGACACCTCCGGAGACGCCTTGACGGAGACATTCATTCACGGTGTTGACGTCTTGAACTGGTTTATCGGCGGGCGGCCGGAAAAAGCCGCCGGAAGCGGCGGCAGGGCGGTGATCCGCCACGGGGACACCCTCGACCACGTGAATGTGACGTTCACTTACCCGAGCGGAATCCAGGCTTCTTTGTTCGGGTCTTTCATGGCGCCCACCTTTTACCGTTCCGTGAAAGAGGAGTTCTTCGGCGAAACGGGCATTATCGAAACCAGCGAGACGCACTGGTCGCGCCAGCACAGCTCCAGCGGGATTGTCACCGAGAAGTCGCCCCGGAACATCGTCATCGACGCCGTCGAAGCGTTTGTCCGCCGCGTGGTGGAAGGCAAGCCGGAGAACAACGGTGTCGAAGGAGTGCTAAGCACCCTGACGTGTCTGATGGGGCAGATGGCGATCGATCTTCGCCGCGAAGTGACCTGGGAGGAGATGATGAGCACGGGCTGAGTCGCCGGCCCGGAACCTCCGCCTGGTGGAATCCCCAGCGCCGCCTGACGGTAGCCGCCTTACCCCGGCTGCACTTCCCGCCGCGCCGGATCGTAGGCCATGCGGCGGCCGGTCGTGAGGGCCTCATCCGCCATGATGACCGCCACCGAATGGTAGTAGCCCGCCTCGATGGGCGCGATGGGCTGCTGGCGCGTGCGGACGCAGTCGAGGAAATTCTTCATGTGGTGGGTGACCGGCGATTCGGGTACTTCGAACGCTTCCGCGATCTTGCCGGGTTCGCCCGATCCCTCCCCGCTCACCATCCATTTGGCGCGCGGCGACAGGCTCATCGCGTCGAGCACGCCGTGCGTGCCGAACCACTTGGCGTAGTTGTTGGCGCTGTTGCCGAAGACCGTCGAATAGCGCACCAGGAAGCCTTCCGGGTACTCCAGCGCCACCTCCACCGAGTCCGGCGCGTCGTAGGCGTCTTTCCAGCGGAAGGTGCCGCCGAGCGCCACCACGCGCTTCGGGGTCGTCACCCCGCAGACGAAATGCACCATGTCGATGAAGTGCACCATGAGATTGGTGTGCGGTCCGCGCGAGAAGTCCCGGAAGCCGTACCAGTTCTGATACTGCGTGGGATCGAAGGCGCGCGGCCTGGCGTGCATCAGGAACGCTTTCCAGTCGACGTCCGCCTCGGTGGGCGCCTCCTGCTGGTAGCCTGTCCCGCCGTAACGCATCCAATAAGGCATGTACCCGTTGCGCACCTGCTCGACTTTGAGGATCTTACCCAACTGGCCCGAGGTCACGATCCGCCGCGCGCCCGCCGAGCGCGGGTAACTGCGCATCTGCGTGCCGATCTGCACGATGCGGTCCGAGCGCTTCACGGCGTCGTAGGCGCGGATCAGCTCGCGCATGTTCATCGCCAGCGGCTTCTCGACGTAGACGTCCTTGCCGGCCTTGATGGCGTCGATCAGCATGGTGCAATGCTGGTGGTCCGGCGTGCCGATCACCACGGCGTCGATGCTCTTGTCCGCCAGCACGTCGGCGTAGCGCGCCGTCTGCGCGGGCTCGCGCCCGGTGAACTCCTTGACCTCGGCCGCCGCCTTCTCGCGCTTCTGCCGCCAGGTGTCGCAGACGGCGGCGATCTCAAGGGTGGCTTCGTCCTTCAGGGTGATCAGATCCTTCAGCAGGTTGCGCCGCCCGCAACCGATATTGGCCACCCGAAGGCGCTCGTTCGCGCCCGGGACGCGCTGGTAGGCGGCGGCCGTGGCGGCGGCGAGCGACTGTCCCACGAATGCCCGCCGTTTCAATCCAGAATCCTTCATTTCCATATGTCCTCAGGCGGAGTGTAACACGAGATCCGCTATACTGTCCGGGGGGTGGCTGCGATGAAGCACCATGGAATGCTCTTCACGCTGCTGGCGGCGGCCGTTCTGGGCGCGGCGCCGGCGGTCGAAACCGGCGAACTCAACGGCGCGGCGTTCCGTATCGACATGCCGGAGAACTGGAACGGCGTACTGGTTATTTACTGTCACGGCTACAACGTAAAGCCAGTGAGCTATACGGGGCAGAAGCCGGAGGGTTTGAGCGTTCTGGCCGGCGCGGGCTTCGCGGTGGCGCAGTCGGGCTACTCCGCCGGCGGCTGGGCGATCGAGGAGGCGCTGGTGGACACCGAAGCGCTGCGCCGCTACTTCATCCGCAAGCACGGGCAGCCGAAGCGGACCTACGTCACCGGCCATTCCATGGGCGGCTTTCTGACCATGACGATTCTCGAAACGCAACCCAACCGATACGACGGCGGTCTGGCGCTGTGCGGGCCGCTGGCGCCTGCCAGCCACTTCCTGCTGCGCAACGTGTTCGATTTGCTGGTGGTGTTCGAGTACTTCTTCCCCGGCGCGCTTCCGCCACCCGCCAAGGTCCCGCCGGACTACACCCGCACGCGCGAACGCGACGCCGCGGTCGAAAAGGTCCTGGAGGGGAACCCCGAACGCGCCGCCGCGCTGCGCCGGCTTACGGGGATCCGCAGCAACAAGGAACTGGCCGCCACGCTCGTTTTTTTCACTTACATTCTCAAGGACATCCAGCAGCGCGCGGGCGGAAATCCCTTCGACAACCGGAACACCATCTACGGAGGCACGGGTGACGACAACGCGGTCAACGACGGAGTGAGCCGGCACGCGGCCGATCCGCGCGCTGCCGAGTATGTCCGGACTTACTATACTCCGACAGGCCGTGTTACCAGGCCATTCCTGCACGTTCACACCACTTACGACGCGCTGGTACCCTCCGCCACGCCCAACTACTACGCGGAACTCGCCGCGAAGGCCGGGTCCGGGGAGTTGTTCGTCCAGCAGTACGTGAAGAGCGACGGGCACTGCGCCATCCAGCCGGAGCAAATCGCGGGTGCGCTGGCCGACCTCCGCCGCTGGGCGGAAACCGGCGCGCCTCCGGCGCCCGGGCCACGCCGGTAGCGCGCTACGGCTGCTTCTTCTCCGGCACGGTCCAGAGGTAGAACTTGTGACTCAAGTAGCTGTCCTCGTCGTCGGTGTTCTCGGCGGTGGCTTCCTTCTCGGCCTTCCAGTCGCCCATGTCGAAGGTATTGGAAACGATGCGCGTGCCGGGCTTCAGGTCCTTCAGCAGTTTCGGCATCAGCCGGATATTGATGTTGGGCAGTAGAAACAGAGTCACAACCGTCGCATCCTTGATGTTGGCTTCGAAGAGGTCGTTCTCCTCGAAGCGCACCAGGTTTTCGACGCCGGCTTTCCGGGCGTTCTCCCTGGCTTCCGCGATGCGTTCCGGGTTGATGTCGATTCCCACGCCGCGCGCCCCGTACAGCTTGGCGGCCGCCACCACGATGCGGCCATCGCCGCAGCCGAGATCGTAGACCACGTCGCCCGCCTTCACGCCGGCGAGTTTCAGCATGATCTTTACTGCCTCCTCGGTCGAGGGAACATAGGGAACGTCCGGCTGGCGCTTGGGCTGAACGCTCACCGCGGCGGCGGTGGAGAGCAGCCCGACAACCAGGCATGCGTAAAGAGGGAGCCTTCGTGTTTGCATTCGCTTCTCCGGTGGCGGGGTCCGGTAAACCCCTGCCAGCTTTCGAGATTACCGCATTCCGGCCCCGTTCCGCACCTGTCGCGCCTCAGCGCGGCGCGCGCGGCGGGGCGGCTTTGAGCGCCCGGACGAAAATCGTGAGCGTTGGCGCGGCGAAGGTCTGGACTGTGAGCCGTTGCTCGAAGTCCTCCCCCGAAAGCACGAATTCGTGAGTCCCTGCGGCCAGTTGCCCACCGTCAAGCCCGGCTGCCTCCACCGCGCCGGCCGGCTGCCCGTCGATGAGCAGCGTCGCGGGAGGGAAACTGCAAAGAACCCGCCAGGCGTCTCCCCGGCTGGCCACGGCAATGATCGCGAATCCCGCCGGCGCCTCCAGCGGAGCGATCACGGGCAGGTTTCCGGGCGTGGATTCGAAGCGCACCGCGCCCTCGCCACGCTTCGAGGTCAGCCGCAGCGTGTGCTTGCCCGGAAGCAGATTATCCAGCGAGAACTGCCCAAGCGGCATGCTGGCCGGAGGCTGAGCGTTCAGCGCCGCTTGCAAGTCCTCCACGTCGCTGAATACCTGCAACGCCTGGGCCATCGGCGTCAGCGGGATCTCGATCGACATGGGCTGGCCGTCGCGTACCGTCAGCGGGGACGTCGCCGGGTGAAATCCGGCGAGCAGCGCTTCCACGGCGTAGGTTCCGGCCGGGAGTTGCAGCTTCAAATTGGAGGTGCCGCGCCGCTTGTCCCCGATCTGGATGACCGCCCCGGGCGGGCTGGTCCGGATTTCCACCGGCACGCCGCCCTGGAGGACGCGCCCGCCCCTGGAATGAAAGATGAAGATGCCCAGTAGTGCTCCAGCCGCCGCAGCTCCAGCGAAAAGGTACAGCCTCCGGTGCTCCCGCCGGATCCAGGGCCGTGGCACCGAAGGCGCCGCGGCGGCGGGAGCCGGAAGCGTGCGCGGCAGCGGCTGCGAGGCGGGCGGCGGCGGACTGTCCGCCGGGCTGCGAGCGGGCGCCATCAACACGGTCCGGGTCCAGTCGTCCGGCGGCGGCGCGCCCTGCGAAAGCCGCGTCGAGAGCGACTGGTGGAGTTCGCGCAGCCGCTCATCAGCCGGGTGCTCGCCCAGCGCTTCCGCCAGACGCTCGACCGCCGACCGCAGATCCCCGGTCGACTCGAACTGCCTGGCCTCGCCCAGGATCCTGCGGATCGCTTCATCGCGCGCGCGCGCGCGCCG
>CAKZVG010000109.1 GCA_937921835.1 uncultured Bryobacteraceae bacterium
GCCGGGTCAAGAACTCCAGCGCCCGAAGCGAACGTCAAGGAGCTGTCGCAGGTTCACAAGATCTTCATCTCAAAAATGGAACACGATCTTGATCAGTACATCCGCGCCGAGATCGGCAAGCAGATGAAAGGGCGGCTCACGATCGTGCTCACCAAGGACGAAGCCGACGCCATCATGGACGGCGCCGGAGAATACCGCACCGGCACCGGCGCGCAGATTACCGGCCGCTATCTCGGCCTGCACGACAACGCCTCCGCCGCCGTCACCGTCACGGACCGCAGCGGGACGGTGGTCCTGTGGGCTGGAGAAGCCGGCGACCGCAGCCTGCTGTTCGGCGCCATGAAGCGCGGCGGCCCGCGCAAGGTGGCCGAACGCATCGTCAGCAATCTGAAAAAGGCGCTGAAGTAGGCGTGCGGTCTCGGCGCCCCGCCGCCTGCCTCCCACACCCCGCGTGGCAGCCGCCTTGCCTCCCGAGGCGGATTGACGTACCCTCAAAGAATCCGAGATTCGGAACCGGAGATACCATGGCCATGCTACGGAAGTGCATCGTCTTCACGGCGGCGATTGCCGTCCTTGCCGCGGCGGCCGCCGCGGCCGACTTCTGGGAGAAGTCGAAGTTCACCGAATGGAGCGAGAAGGATGCGCAGAAGATGCTGCGCGATTCCCCCTGGGCGCGCACCGTCGAGGTCCGCGCCGGAGGTCCTGGCGGCGGGGGCCGCTCGGGCGGGCGCCGTGGGGGCGGAGGTGGAGGCGGGGCAGGAGGATTTGACGGCGGAGGCGACATAGGCGGCGGGGGCGGCGGCGGCCGCGCAGGGATGGACCTGCCCGACCTCGGCCCCACCACCACGCTCATCGTCCGCTGGCACACCGCCTTGCCCGTGCGGCAGGCGGTTTGCCGCCTGCGCTTCAAAGACGAGGCCGCAACCTCGCCCGAGGCGGCCAAAATGCTCCAGCCCGAAACCCAGCGCTACGTCGTCGGCATCGCCGGCTTGCCTCCCCAACTGCTGCGCGGCAAGCCCGCCGAGTTGAAGGGCAAGGCGCACCTGAACATCAAGGGAAAACCACCCATCGAAGCCGCCAGCGTCCAGGCCGACCGCGGCCCCGGCGGCGGCAGCCTGTACCTGATCTTCCCGCGCGAAGGCAACCCGATCACGCTGGAGGACAAGGAGGTCGAGGTTGTGGTGAAGCTGCCCGCGGCGGATATCAAACGCAAATTCAGATTGAAAGACATGGTCTTCGAGGGAAAACTTGAGATTTAGCGCTCCCCGCGCCGCACAACCCCGAGCGGGCGGGTAGCCGCCACCGGGGCGGTCTCCGGGCTTGTTTAGAACCCGATCGGCGCCAGAAACTCGCTCGGCCGTTGTTTGAAGGCCGTGCAGATCGCCAGCAGGCTCTCGACGCTCGGCAGGTTCGCGCCACGCTCGATGGAACTGATTTGCGAGATACTCAGGCCGGTTTGAGCCGCCAGGTCCTTGAGCGACCAGGCGCGTTCGGCACGCAGAATCTTGATGCGGTGCCCCAGCCGCTCCCGCAGGATCTCCTGCGGCGGGCGCCCCAGGCGATAGGTTTCAACCGCGTTTTTCAAAACCTGCCGGATCTGATTCAAGGAGAACGGCTTGGCGAGATAGTCGAAAACCTTCAACTTGAAGGTATTCCGCATGTCCTCAAGCGACGGATAGCCGGTGACCACGATCACGCAGAGCCCGGGGAAGCGCGCCAGCAGTTGCTCCAGAACCTGGTCGCCGCGGAACTCCCCCATCTTCATGTCCAACAGAACGATGTCCGGCTGGCGCTGCGCGGCGGCGGCGAACAGTTCGGATGGATGCCCGAAGCTCTCCACCTGATAGGCGCCTTCGTCGGCCAGGACGTCTTCCATGTAGCCGCGGAAGTCGGGGTCGTCGTCCAGGATCGCGACCCGCACCGGACTCCCAGCTCCGCCGGCCGGCTCCTCCGGAAAACCTCGTCCTCGTTCCGCCACAGAGACGAGTCTAGCGCACGGCGTGGCGGGCGAGCATCTCCTCCAACGCGCGCCGGAAGCCTTCTCCGTAGACCGGGTCGGCGAGCGCGAATTCGGCAAAGGTCTCGAAGTAGCTCGGGAAGTTGCCGATGTCGTAACGCCGTTCCTCCCCGGACAGCTTCACCGCCAGGACCCGCTTGCCCTCCTCGCACAGCATCTGGATGGCGTCGGTGAGCTGGATCTCGCCCCGCTTGTCGGGCTGCACGCGCCGCAGCAAGTCGAAGATCAGCGGCGAGAACACATACCGGCCGGCGATGGCGTAGTTGCTGGGCGCATCCTCGGGAGAGGGCTTCTCGACCAGTTGCAGCACGCGCAAGACTCCCTCCTGGTCTTCCGGAGCGGGATGGATCACGCCGTAGTGCATGGTCTCCTCGCGCGCCACTTCTTCGACCGCCACCACGCAACTGGCGTGGCGCTGCTCGAACAACTCCACCATCCGCGCCACGGCCCGGGAGTGGGCGTGCAGGCCCAGGATCGAATCGCCCAGGGCGACCACGAAGGGCTGCTCGCCGGCGAAGTTCTCCGCGCACAGGATGGCGTCGCCGAGGCCGCGCTGTTGCCGCTGCCGGGTGTAGAAGAAGTTCGCGTTCAGCTCTTCGAACTCCACCTCCCGCAGCAGGTCCTGCTTGTTGCCCTGATTGAGCGCGCGGATCAGCTCGGGATCCGAGTCGAAGTGGTTTTCGATGGAAGCCTTGTTGCGGCCCGTGACGAACAGCACCTCGCGCGCCCCGTTGGCCACGAGTTCCTCGACCACATACTGCACGATGGGTTTGCGTCCCACCGGCAGCATTTCCTACGGCTGCGACTTGGTGGCGGGAAGCAGGCGGGTCCCCAGACCCGCCACGGGCACTACCGCGCTATGAATCACTCTACGAATATAGCGAACCGCGCCGTCCGGAGCCGCCGCGCTATCCCGCCGCGGCGGCCGCCACCGAGAGCAGGCGGTCTTCGAAGCTGTAGTCGAGCGAGTTCTTGTGGTGATGCCGGAGATACCAGCGGTAGGTCTCCTTCAACCCCTCAAGGAAGGGCGTGGGCTTGAAGCCCAGCACGCGCTGCGCTTTCGTCACCACCTGGGTGATGGGCGGGAGATCGAAATACATCCCAAAGTACAGGCACGGCCCCATGGGATGGCCGCCGGCGTGGATGATCCGTTCCCGCGGCACGCGCACCAGGTTGGCCTTCTTGCCGGCCGCATCGGCGAAGGTGAGCACCGCGTCCACCTGCGTGACCGGCCGCTGGTTGGCGATGTTGAAGGCATGCCCGACGGCGTTGGGCTCCTCCAGCACCTTCAGGCAGGCCCAGACCAGGTCCTTCACGAAGCAGAACTGCATCAGCCTGCGGCCGTCGCCGGGGATCACAATCGAGCGCCCGTCGCGCAGCCGGTCCCAGAAGAACGCCTCGCGATAGAACGGATTGCCGGGGCCATAGACGTAGGGCGGCCGGAGCGTGGTGACCGGGATTCCGTAGCGCTGGTGCATGCGGAACAACTGCCGTTCGCTTTGCGCTTTGTTCCGCACGTAGCTGTCGGGGTGGTCGTCCGGCGCCAGCGCGTCGCCTTCGTGGTGGTTTAACCCGTCGCCGTAGGCCGCCACGCTCGACATAAAGACGTAGCGGTGCAGCCGGTCGCCGAGCGCCTTCACCGTGCATTCGATATGCGCCGCCGTGGTGCCGCGCTCCCAGTCGTAGGCGTTGTCGAAGACGGCATCGAACTTGTGGCCGGCCACGGCCGAGCGGAGCGAGCCGGGATCGTTGCGGTCGGCCACCAGGTTGCCAACCTTCTTTCCCAGGTCGTGTTGCGGCTTGCGGTGGAGTACGTAGACCTCATGTCCCGCTTTGACCAGCTCACAGGCCAAATTGCGGCCGATGAAGAGCGTTCCGCCAATTACAAGAACCTTCATTCGCGAGCATTCGGAAGGCGGGACCCGGCGTTCCCGTGCGCGCTCCCCGTAGGCGCCCCTGGTTTGTTACGCCGTATCCCGTCTCCGGACTCCTTTCCTCAGTCGTAATACTCGAGGCCCAGATGGGTGATCAGGTCTTCCCCTCTCATCCAGCGCAGCGTGTTCTTGAGCTTCATCAACTGGATAAAGATGTCGTGCTCGGGATACAGCCCGGGGGCGGTCATGGGCGCTTTGAAGTAGAAGGACAGCCATTCCTGAATGCCCTTCATGCCGGCGCGCTGCGCCAGGTCCATGAACAACGCCAGGTCGAGCACGATCGGAGCTGCCAGGATGGAATCGCGGCACAGGAAGTTGATCTTGATCTGCATCGGATAGCCCAGCCATCCGAAGATGTCGATGTTGTCCCAACCTTCCTTGGCGTCGCCGCGCGGCGGATAATAATTGATGCGTACGACGTGATAGAGGTCCTGGTAGAGCATGGGATACAACTGCGGCTGCAAGATGTGATCCAGGACCGAAAGCTTGGTTTCTTCCTTGGTTTTGAACGCCTCGGGGTCGTCCAGCACTTCCCCGTCCCGGTTCCCCAGGATATTGGTGGAGTACCAGCCCCGGCAGCCCAGCATGCGCGACTTCAGGCCCGGCGCGACCATGGTCTTCATGAAGGTCTGCCCGGTCTTGAAGTCCTTCCCGCAGATGGGCACCTGCCGGTCCCGCGCCATTTCAAGCAGGGCCGGCACGTCGGTGGTAAGATTCGGCGCGCCGTTGGCGAACGGGATGCCGCACTTCAGCGACGCGTAGGCGTAGATCTGGCTGGGGGCGATGTTGGGATCGTTATCCGCCAGCCCGCGCTCGAATGCGGCCAGCGACTGGTGGACCTCGGCCGGCTTGTGGTGGACCTCGGTCGATCCGCACCACACCATCACCGTGCGCGCCACGCCGCTGGATTTCTGGAACTGCCGGATGTCGTCCACCAGCATCTCGGAAAGGTCCATCTTCGTCGGCGCCTGCTTGATGTAGGTCCCGTTCAAGCGCCGGACGTACTCCGGCGCGAACACCCCTTTCATCGGCTGGATGGCCCGCAGCGGCTCCTTCAACTGATCGAGGAGGGTCTTCTCGAGAACCTGCGCGTTCACCGCCGCTTCGTAAGCGGTATCCGGGAAAATGTCCCAGCCGCCGCAGACCAGGTCCTCCAGGGACGCCAGCGGGACGAAATCCTTCACCAGGGGGGTCCGGCCTTCGGTGCGCTTCCCGAGCCGGATGGTTGCGAGCTGCGTGAGTGAGCCGATGGGCTGGCCGAGGCCGCGCTTGACCGCCTCCACGCCCGCGATAAACGTGGTCGCCACCGCGCCCATGCCGGGAATCAGAACGCCAAGTTTACCCTCCGGGGGGGCGATGACGACATTGTCAGTGTTTGGCAAGCTACTCTCCTTCAGCGACCACTTCATCTTCCCGCGACTGCACCTGGCGTGCGCTGGCACAGCGCTCATCCGCTTCCGGTGCCCACGTCAGTCAGCAGCAAGCCTAGGCCTGCGGAGGCGCAATCCTTGCCCCGCCCAGCGGCCTGAAAAGCGCGCTTACAGCCCTCTCGCGCCACAACGCCAGAACCGTCGGGCGAATCCTCAACGATTGCTAATGTTATCGTACCTCAATCTCCGCGCGGGCGCATACGCCACGTTCGACCGGTGAGCCCGGTCGCCGGACCGGCAGCCGCGGCTCGCCGCCTGGCGCTCAACTCACCGGTTCGATGTAAACCACTTCGGCGAAGTACTGCTGCGGCAGCTCGACGATGACGCCTTCCTCCATCAGCGACCGGCCGCTGGCGGTGTAAGCCCGGTCGCTGTCCTGAAACCGCACGCGGTAATTCCTGGCCGGCTGAAGCCCTCGCGGGCGGACGGTTTCGCGGTCCGAGGCCGTTTCCTCGCGGTAGACCA
>CAKZVG010000110.1 GCA_937921835.1 uncultured Bryobacteraceae bacterium
CCGCCGTATACCAGTAGTCGCGCTCCATCGACTCGCCGTCGCGCGCCACCGGAATCACGCTCAACGAACAACTGCTGGTGCGGTACTGCCCGGCGAAACCGCGTGAATTGGCGAAGGCGTGCGCGCCGGTATAGGAGGAGAAACCGCCGCCCTCGGAGTTGGCGATGCGCGGGTCGGTGGCCAGGGCTGCCTCCTCGGCCTCCCTCGCCAGGCGGATCTTCTCCGCCGTGGAGAGCGCCGCCACGTCGCCCGAGTACAACCGCAGGTTGCCGCCGAGAGAACCGAGTTCCTCGGGCGCGGGCAGGTCCGCGAAGGGATCCTCCATGGCGATTTGCGCGATCGCCAGCGCCTGCTCCACCATGCGTTCCACTCCCCCGGCGGTCAGGTCCGAAGTGTAGGCCGATCCGGAACGCCGTCCCAGGAGCACGCGCAGGCCGGCGCCGCGCGAGCCGGCTTCCTTCAGCTTCTCCAACTCGCGCATCCGGACGGTGACGGAGAACTCCTCGCCCTCGGAAACCGTGCACTCGGCTTCGTCCGCTCCCCGCCTCCGGGCCAGCTTGACGGTTTGGACCGCAAGCTCCGCCAGCTTCGATTCGCTCACGCCAGTCCTCCCACGGTCATGCGGTCGATCTTGACGGTGGGGATGCCCACGCCCACCGGAACGCTCTGGCCTTCCTTGCCGCAGATGCCGATGCCTTCGTCTAGCTCCAGATCGCGGCCCACCATGCTCACCCAGCGCAACGCCTCCGGGCCGTTGCCGATGAGCGAGGCGCCGCGCACCGGGCGGGTCAGCTTGCCGTCCTCGATCAGATAGCTCTCCGAAGCGCTGAACACGAAGTTGCCGCTGGTGATGTCCACCTGCCCTCCGCCGAAGTTCTTGCAGTAAAGGCCGCGGCCGACGCTGCGGACGATCTCCTCCGGATCGCTTTCGCCGGCCAGCAGGAACGTGTTGGTCATGCGCGGCATGGGAATGTGCTGGTAGCTTTCGCGGCGCCCGCTGCCGGTCGGGCGGACACGAAGCAGGCGGGCGGAGAGCTTGTCCTGCAAGTAGCCGCGCAGCACGCCGTTTTCGATCAGCACGTTCCGTGCGCTGGGCGTTCCCTCGTCGTCCACGTTGAGCGATCCCCGGCGGTGGCGGAGAGTGCCGTCGTCGACTACCGTGCACAACTCGCTCGCCACGCGCTCGCCGATGCGGCCGCTGAAGGCCGAAACTCCCTTGCGGTTGAAGTCGGCCTCGAGACCATGCCCCACGGCTTCATGCAGCAGAATGCCGGGCCAGCCGGGAGCGAGCACCACCGTCATCTCGCCGGCCGGCGCGTCGCCGGCCTGGAGCTGCACGATCGCCTGCCGCGCAGCCTCGCGCGCGAAGTGCTCGGGCGTCTTGTCTTTCAGGAAAAACTCCAGACCGGCGCGGCCGCCGCCGCCCGAATAGCCGCGCTGGGGGGGGCCGTCGCCTTCGCGCGCCAGCACCGCCACGCCCAGACGCGCCAGCGGCTGCCGGTCGGTGCTGAGCTGGCCGTCGCTCGAGGCGATCAACAGGTGGCGCAGGCTGTCGGCGTAGGTGGCCTGCACCTGGAAGACGCGCGAATCGTAGGCGCGCGCGGCGCGGTCGGCGCGCTTGACCAGTTCGACGCGCTCGCTGAGCGGGCTTTCGGTCGGCGCCGTCACTACGGGGTACAGGTCGTGCCCCGGGACCGTCTGGAGTCCCGCCTTCTCCACCCGCGACGGCCCGCTGGCGATGCAGGCCGCCACCCGCGCGGCCTTGCGGATCTTCTCCGGGCTGAGGTCGTCGCTGTAGGCGTAGCCGGTGCGTTCGCCCGAAATCACGCGCACGCCCACACCCAGCGAGACGCCCTGGCTGGCGCTCTTGACGATGCCTTCGTCGATGGAAATCGAGGTGGTGGCGAGGTATTCGAAATACAGGTCGGCGTAGTCGCCGCCCTGGGACAGCGCTTCGCCGAGGTAGGCTTCCAGATCGCGTTCCACGATGTTGAAGCGGGAGGCGATAAAGCTGTCCTTGAGCGCCATGAATTCAGGCTAACATGCGGGCCCCAGCGGCTACCGTGGTCCGCGCGGCGGCGCTTGCGGCGCGGCCGGGCTTGCAGTATAGTGTCCGGCGAGGGTTGGGAGGTCAAATGATGCGCAGGCTTGCGAGAGCGGCATTCCTGGTGATGGGCATCGCCGGGGCGTTGTTCGCCCAACAGGACATGGGCGTGGTTACGGGACTGGTGACGGACGCCTCGGGCGCCGCCGTGGCCGGCGCGCGGATCACGGTCACCAATCTCGACACCAACGAGACGCGCGCGGTCGACACGACCGAGACGGGCAGTTACACGGTGGGGCCGCTGCGCATCGGCCGCTATTCGGTGACCGCCGAAATGCGCGGCTTCAAGAAGGCCGTGTTCCCGGAGATCCGCCTGAGCGCGGGAGACCGGGCCAGGGCGGACATCGAGATGCAGTTGGGCGAGGTCACGGAGTCGATTTCCGTGACGGCCGAGATCCCCGTGCTCCAGTCGGAGACCTCCAGCCTGGCGCATGTGGTCAGCGAGCGCGAGATGCGGGAACTGCCGCTCAACGGACGCAATTTCCAGCAACTCGCCTGGACCAGCGCGGGCGTCATTCCGGCCACCCGCAGCCGGGACCGCGAGAGCGGCTTCAACGCCAACGGCCAGCCCATGACGCAGAACAGCTTTCTCATCGACGGCGTGGACAACAACAACAACGTCATGGGCATGCAGGACCGCAAGATGCAGGTGGTGGTGCCCTCGCTCGACGCGGTGTCGGAGTTCAAGGTGCAGACGTCGAACTACTCGGCCGAGTTCGGCCGCAACTCCGGCGCGGTGATGATCGTCAGCATCAAGAGCGGCACCAACCAGTTCCGGGGCACCGCTTTCGAGTACCTGCGCAACGACATCTTCGACGCGCGCGACATGTATAACTATGTGGACCGCACCGGCGACGGCAAGGCCGATCCCGAGGTTCTGCGGCAGAACCAGTTCGGCGCCACCTTCGGCGGCCCCATCGTCCGCAACCGGACCTTCTTCTTCGGAAGCTGGGAGGGCAGACGCGAGCGCCGCGCGCAATCCGACCTGGCCGTCGTTCCCACCTCCGACGAGCGCAACGGCATCTTCGAACCGCGCCTGGCCACGCTGCGCGACCCGGTGACGGCGCAGCCTTTCCCCGGCAACCGGATCCCCGCCAATCGCTTCGACCCGGTCTCGGCCAGGGTGCTGGAGTTGTGGCCGCAGCCCAACTTCGCCGGTTCCGGCACGCGCGCCAACTTCATCCGCAATCCGCCCTGGAACACGACCCGGGACGCCATCGACGGGCGGGTCGATCACAACCTTTCCGACAGCGACAAGATCTTCGGGCGCGTGAGCCTCATGCGCTTCGACAATCTCCGCGAGTCGGTCTTCGAGCCGCCGGCGCGCGGAGGGCAGGGCAACGACCGCGCCTTCGACGACAACGACGCCCGGAGCGCGGCCTTCTCCTACACCCGCATTCTGCGCGCCAACCTGATCAACGAGTTCCGCTACGGCTTCAACCGGCAGAAGGTCGACAAGCGCGAGCTGTCTAAGGAACCGTTGAGCGAGCTGACCGCGCGCTATGGCATTCGCGGGATCCCGGGCAACGACCGCCTGTTTGGCCTGCCGCTGTTCACGCTGGGCGGCGCCATCGGCTACCAGAACCTGGGTGAACCGGGATCCATGCCGAATTTCAAGATCAGCCAGGTGCACCAGTATCTGAATAACTTGTCCTGGAACAAGGGGCGCCATAACTTCAAGTTCGGCGCCGACCTGCGCTGGAACCGCTCGGATATCTTCGGCGGCAATTCGTCGCATGGTAATTTCACTTTTGACGGTAACTTCACCCGCATCAGTTTGGGAGATTTTCTGCTGGGGTGGCCGTCCTCGGCCAGTCTGACGACCTTTCTGGTCGGTGCTCTGCGCTTCCAGAATTACATGTTCTACGCCCTGGACGACTGGAAAGTGACTCCCAGGTTGACGCTCAATATCGGAATCCGCTATGAGCTGAGTTCGCCCTGGTACGACAAGTACAATAACATGAATAAACTCGATTTGTCGCCCGGGAGTAACTTCAACACGATTGTCACCGCCGGTTACTGCGGGGATTCCTGGTCCTGCCGGGCGCTGGTCAATACGGACACGAACAACTGGGGGCCGCGCCTGGGGCTGGCCTACCAGCTTACTCCGCGGACCGTGCTGCGGGCCGGTTCGGGGGTCTTCTACGGCGGCCAGGGGTCGCTCGGCGCCGACGGGCGCATGATCAACAACTGGCCGTTCAACCGCAACGCGACGGTGCAGTCGACGCCCACAAGGCCCGCCATCTTCCTCAAGGACGGGCTTCCGGACGGTTTCCTGGGTGGCGCCGCCGCCCCTCCCAGCAATGTCAACTGGGTCGTCTGGGAGCAGAACTTTCCCTCACCCGTGGTCTACCAGTGGAACTTCGCCGTCCAGCGCGAACTGGTTCCCAACCTCACTGCTGTCCAAAACAGGACAGACCCGTAGCACCGCCTGCTGAAAACAGGCCACTTGGAAACCGTGCATGAAGCGTTCCGGGTGGAGGTCTCCAGTTTGGGATTCC
>CAKZVG010000111.1 GCA_937921835.1 uncultured Bryobacteraceae bacterium
CGCCGCGCGAGCGCCCCGGCCACAGCCGCGCGCAGTTCCGTGGCTGGAATCTCGCCGGTGCGCGCGGCGGAGGGGATGATTTCGTCGTTCCACAGCGGGTCCTGGCGATCGGGCGCGAGCAGCGTCTTCAGATGGTTCTCGACTTCGGTCAGCAGGCCCAGGCTGGAATACCAGGTGTCGATGCGGCGCTGGAGTTCGGCCTCGGAGGCGGCCAGTTCGACCGGGGCGAGCGATCCGGAATCGATCATCCGCTGGGTGAGCGCGAGTTGCTCGCGCGCCCAGCGCACGCCCTCGGCCGCCACGTCAACGCCCTGTCGCGCCGCAGCCAGGTCCCAATAGGCTTGCTCGACACGCGCCACCACGTCAATCGCGCGCAACTCGAAATCCGTTTCGGAAATGTCAATCTGCTTGCGCGAGATTCGCAGCGCGGCCCGTTCGCGGTCGATGGCGCGGTCGCGCCAGAGCGGTTGGGTGAAACTGAGAACAACCCGCGAGGTGAGCACTGGATTGAGCGAAGAGAAAGTGTTGGTGGTGGTCTGGCGGCCATTGTCGAAGCCGGCCTGAAAGGACGCGCCATACTTCGGCAGCTTCTGAAGCAGGGAGAAGTTCTGCGCCAGCAGGTTCTCGGTCAGCTTGCCGCCGGGGCCCTGGAGCACGGAGGCGACAGGAAGGTTGCGGGTCTCCACCGACGGCTGCCAGCGGAAGATGGGATCAAAGGCGCCGCGCGCCGCCTGGAGGCTCTGGGAAGCGGCTGCCGTGCCGGTTCGCTCGATCTCGAGTTCGAGGTTGTTCTTGAGCGCCAGCTCGACGGCCTCCTCAAGGCTCAGCGGACGCTGAATGACGCCCACTCCGACCCGCGGCGGGGGCGCCGTCTGGGCCCACACCGCCGGCGTGGCGAGAATCAGGAACGCGAAACGCAAACTCATGGCACTCCTCACGAGAACAACCCCATCATGCTCGTCCAGGCGCGCCGGGCCGTCAGCCCGCCGCGCGCGTACAAGGCCGCAATCCGTGACCACACCCGGGCGTGCGCCACGTCGTCGAAGAACGAGTAGGCCACCGGCGTCACCAGCAGGGTGAGCAGCAACGCCAGCGACTGGCCGCCGATCACCACGATGGCCACCGTGCGGCGCGAACCCGAGCCCGCGCCGCCGCCGAGCGCCAGCGGAATCATGCCCGCCACCAGCGAGGCGGTGGTCATGAGAATCGGCCGCAAGCGGTCCTCGCAGCCGCGCAGGATGGCCTGCGCGCGCGGAACGCCCTCCCGGCGCAGCGCCTTGATGTGGTCCACCTGGAGAATCGAGTTCTTCTTCACGATGCCGAACAGCACCAGGATGCCCACCGAGGTGTAGATGATCGAGAAGTTCTCGCCCGCGATGAGCAGCGAGATGAGGGCGAAAGGAACCGCCAGCGGCAGGCTGATGAGAATCGTCACCGGATCGATGAAGCTCTCAAACTGCGCCGCCAGCACCATGTACATGAAAACGATCGAGAGCAGGAAGGCCATCACGTAGCGCTGCGCCGAGCGGCCGAACTCCTTGCTCTTGCCGATCAGTCCAGAGCGGTACTCGGGCGGCATGTTGAGATCCTTCACCGTCTGATCGACGATCGCCAGCACGTTGCTGAGGGATTGCCCACGCACCAGGTTGGCGGTAATGGCGATCTGCCGCTGGCGGTTGTAGCGCTCGATCTGGGTGGGTCCGGAGGCCGGTTCGATGGAGGCAACGTTGGAGAGCGGCACGTTTCCGAGCGTCGCCGAGGGCACGAACAGCCGCTCGATGGCGCCGGCCGAGTCGCGGAACTCCTTCTTCACGCGGAGCTGCACGTCGTAGCGGTCGTCTCCTTCGCGGTAGGTGGTCACCTGATCGTCGCCGCCCACCAGCGTGCGTAGCGCGGTGGCGACGCTGGCGACGTTGACGTTGAGATCCGCCGCCTTGTCGCGGGTGATGCGCACGCGCAACTCGGGCTTGCCGGGTTCGTAGGAGCTGTCCAGGTCGGCCACGCCGGGCACCTCGGCGAGGCGGCGCTTGATCTCCCTGGCGTAGCCGTCCAGCACGTTCAGGTCCGGCCCTTGCAGGAAAAACTGCAAGTCGTAGTTCGTTCCGGTGCCTTGGATCAAGGTCGGCAGCACCACGGCCACGGTCAGATCCCGGAACTTCATCAGGCGTTCGCGGGCCATCAGCATGATCTGGCGCTGGCTCTGCTTGCGCTCGTGGATGGGCTTCAGGCTGACCAGAATGGAGCCGCGGTCCACCTGGCGGCGCACGTCGGAGCCGAGGGTGGTAAGCAGGCTCTCCAGCCCGGGCAGGGTGCGCAATTCGGCCTCGAGCAGCCGCATCTGCGCGTCGGAGCCTTCGAGCGAGGAGCCGGGCGGCATGCGCACCACCACCTCAAACTCGCTCTGGTCGTCGGTGGGCAGAAAGTCCTTGCCGACCATCAGGAACAGAGGCACGGAAGAGAGCGCCACCAGCAGGCCGGCGGCGGCGATCGCCCAGCGGTGCCCCATCGACCACTCGAGCATAGCGCGGTAGTGCGCCGCCAGGTGGCGGAACAGCCAGGTGTCCTTGGTCGAGCCGCCGTTCGAGTGCCCGTTGCCGTTGCCCGCCCGCAGGAAGCGCGAGCACAACATCGGGGTGAGGGTAAAGCTCACCAGCAGGGAGACCATGATGGCGAAGGCCGCCGTGAAACCGAAGCTCGACATGAAGCGGCCCACGATGCCGCCCATCATGGCCACCGGCAGGAAGATGATCACCAGGCTGAGGGTCGCGGCCATCACCGCCAGGCCGATGTCGGCGGTGCCCTTGATGGCCGCTTCCATGGGCGGCAGCTTCTTCTCTTCCATGAAGCGGAAGATGTTTTCAAGCACCACGATGGCGTCGTCGATGACGATGCCCACCACCAACGTCAGCGCCAGCATGGTGATCTGGTTCAGCGTGAAGCCCATGGCGTTCATCAGCGAGTAGGTGGAGATGATCGAGGTGGGGATGGCGATGGCGGCGATGAGCGTCGAGCGCCAGCTCCGGATGAAGAGCAGTACGATGAAGGCGGCGAAGAAGCCGCCCAGAATCAGGTGCTCCTGGACGGCGTTGAAGGACTCCTGGATGAACTTCGAGCTGTCGCGGGTGTAGGTGACCTGGAAGTCGGGCGGCAAGCTGGGACGCAGTTCGTCCACGCGCGCCTTGATGCCGCGAATCACCTCCAGCGTGTTTGTGCCGGCCTGTTTGCGGACTTCCAACACGACCGCGGGGCGGCCGTCCATGCGGGCCAGCGAGCGCGGTTCCTTGTAGCCGTCGACGACCTCGCCGATATCGTCCAGGCGGACGGGCGCCGGTCCCGCGCCGCCGACGATCACGCGCCCGAAGTCCCTGGGGTCCTCGATCCGCCCGAGCGTCCGCAGCGAGAGTTCGCGCGGCCCCTGCTCGACGCGCCCGCCGGGGACTTCGACGTTCTGCGCCGCCAGCGCCCGGCGCACCTGCTCGACGTTCAGGTTGTAGGAGTACAGCTTGTCGCCGTCCAGCCAGACCTGAATCTGGCGCTCGCGTTCGCCCACGAAGCGCACCTGCCCGACGCCCGAGATCGACTCGATGTTCTTCTTGATCCGGTCGTCGGCGATCTTGGTGACTTCCCGCAGATCGCGCGGCGCGGAAACGACGACGTTGATCACCGGCGCGGCGTCCGTGGCCAGTTTCTCGATGACCGGGGTCTCGGCGTCGTTGGGCAACTGGCTCAGCATGGTGGAGATCTTGTCCCGCACCTCCTGCGCCCCCACTTCGGCGTCCTTCTCGAGCACGAACTGCACCACCACCAGCGAGACGCCTTCGCTTGAGATCGAGCGCAGGTCGTCGATGCCGCTGATGGTGTTGACCGCTTCCTCGACGCGTTTGGTGACCTGGCTTTCGACTTCTTCCGGAGAAGCGCCGCGCAGCACCGTGGTGACGGTGACGACGGGGAATTCGACCTTGGGGAAGAAGTCCACGCCCAGCTTGGCATAGGAATCCAGACCGAGCACCACCAGCGCCAGGATGAGCATGGTGGCGAAGACCGGACGGCGGATGCAGAGTTGCGCCAGTTTCTGCATGGGTCAGCTCCTCGGCTTCACCGGAGCGCCGCCGGTCAGCAGCGCCTGGTTGGAAACGGCCACCCGGTCTCCGGGCTGAAGGGCGCCGGCGGGCACTTCCACCCAGCCCTCCAGCGCCTGGCCGACTTCCACGCGGTGTTCAACGGCCTTGCCGTCCTTGACGGTGAAGATTTTGCTCAGCCCGGCAACGGTGTAGACCGCTTCCTTAGGGACCACCACCACGCTGGCGCCGCTGTCGGTCACCAGCCGCACCTGCACGAACATGCCGGGCAGCAGGCGCGGGTCGTTTTCGACCAGCCGGGCTTCGGCGGTGAGCGCGCGGGAACGGGGATCGAGCGCGGGGTTCAACTCGCGCACCACGGCGTGGAAGGTCGCGCCCGGTGCGGCGCCGGTGGTGAAGGTGAGCGAGGCGCCCACGCGCACCGAGGCGGTGAACGGCTCGGGGATTTCCGCCCGCAGCCGTAGCGGATGCGTTTTCACGAGAGTCAGGATGGGGGTGTTCTCCCGGATGTACTGGCCGGGAGCAACGTGGCGCTGCGCGACCGAACCATCGAAAGGAGCCACCACCGTGGCATCCTGAAACCGTTTTTCGGCCAGCCGCACTTCCGCGCGCAAGGCCTGAATGCCGGCCAGTTGGGTGCGCAAGTCGTCGCGCGCCGCTTCATAGGCCGCCTGGCGCGCCAGGTAAGCCTTCTCGACCTCGGTGAAGCGCTGCTGGGAGATGTCGCCGGACTGCACCAGCTTGGCCGCGCTTTCGTAGCGGAACCGGGCGTCCTCAAGCTGCGCCTTGGCCTGCCGCACCAGCGGGCTCGACTCCGGCGCGGCGTCTTCCTGGCCCGGGCTTAAACCGGCCCGCGCCAAGGCTTGCGCCAGCGCCGCGCGGACCCGTTCGAGTTGCAGGCCGAGTTCGTGGCGGTCGATCTCGGCCACCACCTGGCCTTTGCGGACGCGCTGCCCGAAATCCGCGTGGATCTTCGCCACCCGCCCGGGAACCTCGGCGCTGACCGTGGTGGTGTCGTCCGGAAGCAGCGAGCCGGTGACTGAAACCGCGCGTTCGATCTTCCGCAGTTCGGCCGTCGCCAGCGCCACCGCGACGGGTTCGGGCGCCTGGGCGGCGGCCGCCCCGGCGGTTCCGCCCGACTGGCGCGAGCAGCCGGCCAGGAGCGACAGGAGAATGGGAAACAGCAATAGCCGTGGATTCATTTGATTTCTACCGCTTCTTTTTGGATGCCGGAGGACGGCGTTCGCCGTTCCGGGTTGCAGCCGGGTTTCCGCTTTCGTCCGGCGTGCGGACGCCCTCCAGGAAGATGCCGACCATGCCCGCGACGAGCCGTTTCCGGCTGAGGCCCGGGATGCCGCAGCGGAAGACCGCGCTGGTCCACCCATAGTGGGCCAGCATGCCGACAAAGGCGCGCGCGGCAAGGGCGGGGTCGATGGGGCGGAACGCGCCCTCCCGGATCCGCCGTTCGATATAGCGGACCACCAGGCCGTGGATCGCCTCACGGTGGCGGCTGTAGGTGATTTCCGCCGTTTCATGGCCCTCCAGAGCGCTGAACATCAGCAGGCGGCCATGTTCGGGATGGTCCTCGTAAAACTCCAGAACGAAGCGCGCCAGCTTCTCGAAGAAGCGCCGGTCGTCGTTCATGTCCAGATAGGGCCCCACCAACGCCTGAAAGCGCGCGAAGCCTTCCTGGCCCTTGGTTTCGATGATGGCCGTGTAGAGGTCGCGCTTGGTGGCGAAATGCTCGTAGAGCACCGGCTCGCTGACGCCGCAGGCGGCCGCCAGGTCGCGGGTGGTGGTGCCGCGGAAGCCGCGCTCGGCGAAGAGCTTCACCGCCTCCCGCACGATGGCGGCGCGGCGGTCGGCCGCCTGCATGCGGTTTCTGGCGCCGGGTCTGTTGTTAGTGTTCACTAGGCTAGCAATTGCTAATATAGCACAAGCGGCGGAGGAGTCAAGAGGGCCCGCCCGCGCCGGTCCGGCCAGCGGCTCCGCATCGAATATACTTGGCGGTGTGAGGAGGAACACGAACATGAGGCTGACGGCCGCCTTCTGCATCCTGGGGTTGGCGCCGCTGACGGCGGCGGACCTGGCTGGTGAGTGGGACATTACCGCGCACGCGCCGAACCGCGACATGAAACTGAGCCTGGTGCTCAAGGAAGCCGGGGGGAAATGGACCGGCAGCCTGAGCTCGGAGAGGGGTTCGGTGGAACTGGAAGAGATCCGCGTCAGCGGCGGCGAACTCTCCTCGAAGTTCACGGTGGGATCGGTTTCTTATACCCTGAAGCTTTCCGCCGACGGCGGCTCTCTCAAGGGTTCGGCATCGTCCGGCGACGGCGTGACGGTCGCCGTCGACGGCGTGCGCGCGGGCGCGGCGGCGGCGCGCGTCGCGGGCAAATGGAGGATGAAGGCGGTGACCGCCCGGCGGGAGTACGACGTGGAACTGGAGATCACCGAAAGCGAGGGCGCGCTCGGCGGGCGCATCCGAACCAGCGAGGGCGATGTCGTCCCGCTTCGGGACGTCAAGCTCTCGGGCGGCAAGCTGGAGTTCAAGATTGTGGTGGACCCGGAGGTCTACGAGGTGCAGTTCGAGGCCGGCGGATCCAGCATGAAGGGCACCTATAAGCTTGCCGACGGCACGACCGGGCCGGTTACGGCCACCCGTTAGAGCCGCCACCCCGGTTGACCTGCTCCGGCCGGGGGGTGTAGAGTTTTAGTTTCGCATGTAAATCGCGTCCAGTGTAACAAAGGTGGTGATGCAGGTACGAACCCGGTTGGTTGCCGTTGGCTCCGTTCTCGTACTCGCGTCCGGTTTCTCCGGATGCGCAACTTCCAGCAGTCAGCCGCTTCGTAGGGCTTTCGTTCCGCCGGCAGCGGCTCCGGCGCCGGTGGCGCCGCTGGCCGCGACTCTCCCTCCTCCGCCTCCGGTCACTCCCAAGCTCTTCACGAAGGATGGCGCCGGGCCGCTGTTGGCCCAGCCGAAGCTCCCTCTTCGCGACGGCGGGCGCGACGCGCCGGCCGGACGGGCCGAAGAACGGTTTCAGGCGGGAAAGCGGCTTTACTTCGAAGGCGACATCGACGGCGCGCGGCGGCAGTTCGACGCGGCAATCGATCTGCTGCTCTCCTCGCCGGAGGGGTTGTCCGAGCGTCCGGCCCTGGAGAGCCGGTTCCAAGAACTGGTGGAGTTGATTCACCGCTACGACGTCGAGGGGCTGGGCTCCGGCAGTCCGGAGCAGGGTCCGATCTTCGACCGCAGCCCGCTCGAGGAGATCCTGGAGATGACCTTCCCGGTGGACCCGCGCCTCAGGGCCAAGGTGACCGAAGAGGTGAAGGCGACCGTGTCACAACTTCCGCTCGAAGAGAACGACGCTGTGGTCAGTTTCATCAACTACTTCTCGGGCGAGAAGGGACGCAAGACGCTGATTGCCGGGTTGCGGCGCGCCGGGAGATACCGCCCGCTCATCTCCCGCATTCTGGATGAAGAAGGTGTCCCGCAGGAGCTCATTCACCTGGCCCAGGCCGAGTCCGGCTTCCTTCCCCGGGCGGTCTCCAGCAAGGCGGCCACCGGCATGTGGCAGTTTATCCAGTCGCGCGGCCGCGAATACGGCCTGATGCAGTCGGCCTACCACGACGACCGGCTGGATCCGGAGAAAGC
>CAKZVG010000112.1 GCA_937921835.1 uncultured Bryobacteraceae bacterium
GTGAAGCCGAACTTTTCCCGGGCTTTGTCGACGGCGAAGTCGCCGGGGCTGGTTTCCAGGAATTCCTGGACCGCCTCCATGGGCCCGGGACCGTGATTGGGGAGGATGGGATGGCCGTTGAAGTGGGTGTCCTCAACGATCAGGTAGCTGCCGCGCGTCACCAGCGGGCTGTAGAGCCGCAGTTCCTCGCGCACGTGCGCCGCGCTGTGGTCCGAATCGAGAAACACCATCACCACCTCGCCGGGTGCGATCATGCTCTTAATTTTTTCGACCGTCTCCGGCGCGGTGGAGGAGCCGTGCAGGTAGCTGATCCGCTCGTGCCGCGGCCGGCCGGGGTAATCCTCGATATCCACCGTGATGACGCGTCCTTGGCCGGCCAGTCCGCAGATCGACGCGAAGTAATACGCGCTGCCGCCCTTGTAAGTGCCGGTTTCGACGATCACGTCCGGACGGACGCGATGAATCAACTCCTGGAATACCCACATGTCGAGCGGCGTCTTTTGCACCGGCACGCCGAGCCAGTAAGTGTTGTTGTAGGTCTGCGGGCCGCGCGCGGCGTAGAGCTTGTGGAACCGGCTCACCGTGGGTTCGGGCCGCTGCGTCCACCAGTTCAGGCCGGCGGCTCCCGCCGCGGCGCCGAGCAGCAGGCCGCCCGCCGCGAACCAGATCCCCGATCGCATCTCTCCAGCTTACTGCAATTTGCCGCGCCCTTCCACCTTCCAGACCTGCTCGACGCGCCCGGCGCGCACGCCATAGACCTGCTCGTGCAGGTTCATGGCGGTGCAGATGTGGTTGGGGATGACGCGCAGGCGGTCGCCCACGGAGAACTCGCGCCGGCAGCGGCGGATGTCGACGTAGCCATGCTCCTCGTTCATCTTGTGGAACACCGCCTCGGGCGCGTCCACGAAATAGCCGAAGGTGGCTTCGCCGGCGGCGCCCAGCCGGTCGGAGGAGAACGTCTTCGAACCGCCGTCGACGATAATCTGCCCGGGGCGCGCGGTGGAGACCACGGTGACGTGGATCATCGCGGCGCAGTCCTCGTAAGTACAGGCGCCGGATAGGACCGTGTTCTTATCGTTGAAGATGTAAGTTCCGGGGCGTATCTCGGTAAGTCCGGCTACCTTGTGTGAGTGAAACAGCGAGGGTGTCGAGCCGCCGCTGACGATCTTCGGCTGAATGCCGCGCTTTCGGAGACCGGCGAGCATCGCTTCGACCAGCGCGCTCAGCTTGCCAACCTGCTCTTCCCCCTCCGGGCCGGCGTCGCGGATGTGTCCGGGATAGAAGGTAACGCCCTCGACGGTCAGCCACGGCAGGCGTTCGACACCCTGAATCAACTGCGCCAGTTCGTCGCCTGGCGCGACGCCCACGCGCCCCATCCCTACGTCCACCTCGGCCAGCACCCCCACGGAGACCTGCGCCGCACGCGCGGCGTCGGAAAGCTGCCGGGCGGCGAAGAGGCTGTCCAGAGCCACCGTGACCCGCGTGCGGCGGGCGACCTCGATCAGCCGCTCCAATTTGACGCGCCCAACCACCGGATAAGCCACCAGCAGGTCCGGCGTGCCCGAGCCCAGCATCACCTCCGCTTCGCCCACCTTGGCCACGGTCAGCCCAAACGCGCCGAGCTCCACCTGGCGCCGGCCGAGTTCGGGAATCTTGTGCGTCTTGGTGTGCGGACGCAGGCGCAGATCGTGCTCGCGCGCGTAGCCCGCCACCCGGCGCAGGTTGCGTTCCATGATGTCGAGATCGATCAGGATGGCGGGGGTCTCAATTTCGGAGATGGTCATGCTCACTTGAACTCAATGCCGAGTTTGCCACCGGCGCCGTTGTATTCGAGACGCAGGTCCTTGGGCTTGTGCTTGCCTTCGAGAGAGAAGTAGAGCAGCCCGGACAGCGGCCCGGTGGTCTCCCTGGCGGGCAGCATCCTCTCCTTCAGCTTGGCCAGCAGCGGGTTCTCCCGGTCCTTGCCCGAGTCCATCGTCGCGCGGACTTCAGTCCCGCCCACGTTGCCGATGCCGGTGTCATCGCCGCCGATACGCTCCGGACGCGTGCCCGTTCCGGGCGTGCCGCCCCAGATGGGACCGTCCGAACCGCGCCCGATAAACGTTCCACCGCCGCCGCCCGAGGACACTACCAGGGCGGCGCTGCCCGCGATCTGGCTGGGCGCGAAGGGTCCGGATTTCTGTCCGTCCTTGAAGGAACGCAGCAGAAAATCGTCCGGGTGGATCTTGACCGGATCCTGGCCCTTGACCGCGATTCTCACTTCCACGACGCAGACGTCCTGGAGTTCCGCGCCGAGCAGTTCCTTCACCGCGCTCTTGTCCGCGTAGACGGTGGCGCTGATGGCGAGCTTTTCGTTGACTGACTTCCCCGACGGCGGCGCCTTGGGAGGGGCGGCCAGGGCAACCAGAGCCGCGGCCAGACTCAAAACGGCGATCCTCTTCATGGCAGGCCCTCTGTGGGAACTATAGCAGATCGGCATGCGCCGGAAACCGGCGCGCGGACCGGCTAACATGGTCCTTCGAGGACCAGAGATGATGAACCGACCCCATCGCAGAGCCTTTCTCGCCGCCGCCACGGCCGCAGCGGCGACCCAGGCCCGGCCCATCCTCGGCGCCAACGAGCGCGTCAACGTCCTGGTCGTGGGGCTTGGCGGGCGCGGGCGCGACCATGTTGACCTGTTCGCCGAACAGCCCAACTGCCGCGTCGCCGCGCTGTGCGACGTCAACCAGGAAGCCCAGGAGCGGGGCGCCGCGCAGGTTCAGAAACTGCAAGGCCACCAGCCCGCCGTCTACCGGGACATGCGGCAGGCCTTCGCGAGCAAGGAAATCGACGTGGTGTCGATCGCCACCCCCAACCACTGGCACGCGCTGGCGGCGATCTGGGCTTGCCAGGCGGGCAAGGACGTCTATGTCGAAAAGCCCGCCTGCCACAACCCCTGGGAGGGCGGCAAGCTCGTCGAAGCCGCGCGCAAGTACAACCGCATGGTGCAGGTCGGCTCCCAGAGCCGCAGCATCGAGCATAAGATCCGCGCCATGCGGCTGCTGAATGAAGGAGTGATCGGCAAGCTCTATCAGGCCAAGGGGCTGTGCTACAAGCGGCGGCGCTCAATCGGGCGCACTCCCGTCCAGCCCGTGCCGCCCGGCATCGACTGGGACCTCTTCCTCGGACCCGCGCCCATGCGCCCCTTCAGCATGAACCGGTTCCGCTACAACTGGCATTGGTTCTGGGACACCGGCAACGGCGACATCGGCAATCAGGGCGTGCACGAGATGGACATCTGCCGTTGGGGACTCGGCGAACTCGGCATGCCCGCCACCGTGGTCTCAACCGGCGGCAAATTCGTCTACGACGACGACCAGGAGACGCCCAACACGCAGTGGGCTTGTTTTGACTACGGCGGCGTGCAGATCGTCTTCGAGGTGCGTGGATTGAACACGCACGAGGAAGGCGCGCTCGCGCGCCGCGGCGAAAACACCATCGGCAATCTGTTCTACGGAAGCGGCGGCTACATGGCGGTGGACGCAGGCGGTTTCCAGGTCTACCAGGGCGACAAGCTCGAAAAGACAATGGACGAGAAGTACACCGAGAAGCGCGCCTGGGACACCGCGCCGCACTTCGCAAGCCTGCTTAAGGCGGTGCGCAGCCGCAACCCCAAGGACCTGACGGCGCCGGCCGAAGCGGGCGTGCTGTCGGCGAACCTCTGCCACCTGGCCAACATCAGCTACCGGCTGGGGCGGAAGCTGGCCTGGGATAGCGCGGCGAATTCCTTCCACGACGCCCAGGCCGACGCGCTGGCGAAGCCGCCCTACCGCCAGCCGTACGTGGTGCCGGAGAAGGTCTGACGCGGCTCAGCGGCGCCCGCCCAGCAGCTTCCAGACGGTCCCGGCGAAGATGTTCGCCTGCGCCTCCGGCGGCACCTGGCAGGCGTCCAGCATCCGGCGGTATCACTCCAGCGAACGGTCGAACTCCTCGATCTCTCCGCCGAAGGTGTCGGAACCGAAAACCAGCTTCTCGAAGGCGCTCGGACCGCCTTTGGGCGTGTGCGGGCTGGCTACGCTCGACCACCAAAAGATAGAGTTGAAGATGCGGTAGTTCTCCTGAGTCTTGATCAGCGTCGAGCCGGTGACGTCGAACCACAGGTTGGGGTTCCAGCGCGCCGTCTCGGCGGCGATCGGGTACTCCGGGTTTCCGAGGTGCGCGCCGATGATCTTCAGCTTTGGAAAACGGCGCGCGATCAGATCGAGCGTCCCCGGGCGCATGCGGTCCGAACTGGCGTCCTCGGGGATGTCCGGCGAGCCGCGGCTGACGATGCCGGTGTGGAACAGCAGGATCATGCCGTGCTTCTCGGCGCGCTCGTAGATGGGCCAGTAGGAGCGGTCGTGGTAGTCCTTGAGCGGCTTGGTGAGTTCACCCAGCCCGGCGAAACCGGCGGCGTGAAAGCGGTCGGCGAGTTCAAGCGCGCGCGGGTCGTCCAGACGGATCTCGCCGAGACCGGCCAGGCGCCCGGGCCGCCGCTTCATGAAGGCCAGCACGCTGTCCAGGTCCTTGGGCGAGGTGATCAGCAGCGCCATCCCATCGTAGGGATCCAGCCGCGCGCAGAGCTGTTCGAGGAATTCGGTCTTGCCGTTGTGGTGCACGTGGGCGTCGATGAGCTTCGGCCTCTGGGCGCAGCAGGCTGCGGTCAGAGCCGCGGCGGCGAGCCACGGGGAAGACGGGCGCGGAACCATGTTCCCTCTTGTGCCACAGCGGGAGGTTGCGCGCAAGCCTCAGGCCGGCTGCGCCCCGGCGTGGGATTCCTCCCGGACACCCGCAAAGGCGTCGATCTCGCCCGCCAGCGGCTCGGCCTCCCAGTCCGCGCCCTGGAAAAGCATCCAGCGCGAGGCCAGTCCGACGGGCACGATCCGCTCGGCCCAGTAGATGCGGTACTCGTAGGCTGCGTCGGCGACTTCGGCGACCTCCGCCCGCACCTCGGCCAGGGCGCCATCGCGTTCCATAAGGACCACCACGCAGCCGGGCGCCCAGAGGAACAGCGCGCCGGGGGCGGCCAGCCGGCCCAGGCGTTCGCGCAAGAATCCGTGGATGACGTCGCCAGCCAGTTCCGGTCCGAATCGCCCGCACAGAGCGGCGTAGCGCTCGATCACGAAGACAGCGACGAAGCAGCGGTTGCGGTGTTCGCCCGCGAGCGCCGGGCCGAGAATCCGCAGCGCGTCCTTGCGCCCCGGCAGGCCGCCGTTGGCCACCACCAGCGCCTTGCGGACACGGCGGAACTCCTCGCCGGTATCGGCCAGCACTTTGGCCGTCACCTCCCGCTCCTTGTGCATTTCCTCGCGCACGAACAGCATGGTCTGGGCGACGGTTTCTTTGAGAGCGACCAGATCGTTGATGGCCTGGGCGCGCTGGAGGGCCTTCTCCACCTGTTTGAGGCGCGAGATGGCGCGATCGCTGCCGGTGGAAAGCACGACCAGCGTATCGTTCAGCATGGCGACGATCTTCTGCATCTCGCCCGCCTGCGTCATCTGCATGCGGTTCTCGTTGCGCCGGTACGCCTCCAGCAGACTCTCCACTCCCTCGGCCGCCTGGCGGATGCGATCGAGGGAGGCCGCCTTCTTTACCGCCAAGCGGTGCTCCTGCACCTCATCGCGGAACTGCTGGTAGCGGTCGTCGTGGAAAACGTATTCGCCCACCGCCCAGAGGACGCGGTCGGCGAGCTCAAGGGCGCCGGCCGGGGGCGCCGCCGGGGGGCGCGCACCCGCCAGAGCCGGAGACCAGGCGTCCAGGTACTTCTTGAGCGAGATGATCATGGCGTTCGCGCGCCGGTGAATCCTTCCTCAATTCCTTATCGGCGGCAGAGGCGCGCCGGGGGGTGACATAATTGAAACAGAGCTTGCCGGACGGGCAGCCGCCCGCAAGGGAGGAAAGTCCGGTCTCCACAGGGCAGCGTGCCGGCTAACGGCCGGGGGGACAGGCTCAAAGCCTGTTTCACGGAAAGTGCCACAGAAAACATACCGCCGCGCCTTGACGGGCGCGGTAAGGGTGAAAAGGTGCGGTAAGAGCGCACCGCGTCCGGAGTAATCCGGATGGCAGGGTAAACCCCACGTGGAGCAAGGCCAAATAGGGGAGGAGGAGCGGCCCGCTCCGCTACAACTTCCGGGTAGGCCGCTAGAGCCGGGCAGTAATGTCCGGTCGAGAGGAATGGCTGCCGCCCCGCAAGGGGAACAGAAACCGGCTTACAGTCCGGCAGGCTCCCACCGTCCTGGTACGCTTCCGATCCGGCCATCCGAACCAGTTCCGGACCCGCCGCCAAGAAGGAAAGAATGGCCCGCGCCCGGAATGCCGGAACAGTCCGGGCGTCAGTGCGCGGCGGGCGCCGGTTCCGGGTCCGTATAGCGGGGCCGGATGAGCAGCACCAGCACGACCGACACCAGGGCGACGCTCGCGAAAATCCCGAAAATCAGCAGCAGCGGTACGCGCAAATCAAGCAGGAGGCCGAATCCCCAGTCGGCCAGCCCGCCGCAACTGATGCTCACCAGGTTCATGATGCCGTAGCCGGTGGCGCGCAGGTGCGGCCGCGCGATCTGGCACAGGATGGGCATGTTGTTGGTGTCGAAGAAGCCCCATCCCAGCCCGAACAGGATCAGGAACGCGATGGCCACGCCGAGCAGGCCGGTTTGCGGCGAATAGCCCACGCCCATCATCGCGCTGGCAATCAGCAGCATGCCGATGGCGCTGGTGTAAATGCGCCCGCGCTGGGTGCGCCGCATCCAGCGGTCGGCCAGCCAGCCGCCCGCCACGGCGGCGAAGATGGCGGCCACCATCCAGTACAGGGTGGCCGAGACCCCGGCCTTGCCCTGGCCGATGCCGAACTCGGTTTTGAGGATCGCGGGCATCCAGTCGCGCACGATCCAGCCCGCCATGGCCGGAAGGGTGAAGTAGTGCACCAGCAGGATGAAGGAAGGATTCCCGAACAGCTCGCGCAGCGCCCCGCCGGGCGAGGTCCTGACGGGCCCGCCGGCGGCGCTCCCCGGCGCGTTGCGCACCAGCAGGAACAGCGGCAGGGCGTAGAGCACGCCCGCCAGCCCGCACACTTCGAACATCCAGCGCCAGCCGAGTTCGGGATGGTCGGCCGCGTAGCCGCTGAAGCCGCCCAGAATCACGCCGCAGTAGATGCCCATCTGGTGCATGCCGACGGCGCGCGAGCGCGTGCGTCCGGGATGGTAGTCGGCGATCAGCGCCAGCGCCGCGGGGATGTAGAAGGCCTCGCTGATTCCCATCACGGCGCGCGTGACGAGGAGTTGCTCGTAGCTGGCCACCTGCCCGGTCGCCCAGGTTACGGCCGACCACACCAGCAGGCTCCCGGCGATGACGTGGCGGCGGCTGAAGCGGTCCGCCAGATAGCCGCCGATGGGGCTGAGAAAGGCGTACGTCCACTTGAAAAGAGCGAGGATCTTTCCCCAGTTGGCATCCGAGCCGATGTCGGGGATATCGGTCATCAGCGAAAACTTCATCGCCGCCAGCATCTGGCGGTCGAGATAGTTGAGCAGCGCCACCGGCACCAGCAGCGCCACCACGAACCAGGCGTAGCGCGAGGCGCTTGCTCCGGGCGGCG
>CAKZVG010000113.1 GCA_937921835.1 uncultured Bryobacteraceae bacterium
CGGCCGCCGAAGAACTGAAGGCGCGGGGCGCGATCCCCTTCGCCGGCTACTGCTCGGACCCTTGCGACGGCCGCACGCAAGGCACGCCCGGAATGTTCGACAGCCTGCCCTACCGCAACGACGCGGCCCACATCTTCCGACGGCTGATCCGCTCGTTGCCCACGCGGCGCGGCGTCATCGGCGTGGCCACCTGCGACAAGGGGCTGCCGGCGATGATGATGGCGCTGGCCTCGATGCGCGATCTGGCCTGCGTGCTGGTGCCGGGCGGAACGACACTCGCGCCCGAGAAGGGCGAAGACGCGGCCGCGGTGCAGAGCATCGGGGCGCGCTACGCGCACGGCGAGATCACACTCGAATACGCCGCCGAGGTGGGTTGCCGCGCCTGCGCGTCGCCGGGCGGCGGCTGCCAGTTTCTTGGTACGGCGGGAACGTCGCAGGTGGTCGGCGAAGCGCTCGGACTGTCGCTGACGCATTCGGCGCTGGCGCCTTCGGGACAGCCCATCTGGCTCGACATGGCGCGGCGCTCGGCGCGCGCCGTGCTGCGGCTCGTCCAGCGCGGCATCACGATGAGGGACATGCTCACCGAAGCCGCGCTGCACAACGCCCTGGTGCTGCACGCCGCCTTCGGCGGCTCGATGAATCTGGTTCTGCACCTGCCCGCGATCGCCTATTCGGCGGGCTTGCGGCGGCCGGGCGTTGAGGACTGGACGCGCGTCAACCGCATGACGCCGCGGCTGGTGGACGTGCTTCCCAACGGCCCGCGCAATCACGTCACGGCGCAAGTGTTCCTGGCGGGCGGGGTGCCCGAGGTGATGCTGCATCTCAAGCGCCTGGGCCTGCTCGAACTCAGCGCGCTGACCGCGTCGGGCGAGACGCTGGGGCGCATGCTCGATTGGTGGGAGGCGTCGGAGCGGCGCGCCGCGCTGCGGCGCGTGCTGCGCGAGCGCGACGGCATCGACCCGGACGACGTCATCATGGATCCCGAGACCGCCGCCAAACGCGGGCTGACTTCCACCGTGTGTCTGCCCACCGGCAATCTGGCGCCCGGCGGATCCGTCATCAAGAGCACGGGCATCGATCCGCGCGTGGTGGACGAAGACGGCGTGTTCCGCAAGGTGGGACCGGCGCGCGTGTTCACCACCGAAGCGGCGGCCATCGCTGCCATCAAGGAGGGGCGCATCCGACCGGGCGACGTCATGGTGCTAATCTGCCGCGGTCCCATGGGCGCCGGGATGGAGGAGACCTACCAGTTGACGGCGGCGCTCAAGTACCTGGAGTTCGGGCGCGAGGTGGCGCTCATCACCGACGCGCGCTTCAGCGGCATCTCGACCGGCGCCTGCATCGGGCATGTCTCGCCGGAGGCGTTGGCCGGCGGGCCGATCGGCAAGGTGCGCGAAGACGACCTGATTGAAATCGTCATCGACCGCCGGCGGTTGGAAGGTTCGGTGAACCTGGTGGGCACCGGAGGCCGGATATTCGGGCCTGAGGAAGGCGCGCGCGAGCTCGCCCGGCGGGCGCCGCGCGAGGACCTGGCGCCGGACCCGCGGCTGCCCGAAGAGACCCGCCTGTGGGCCGCCTTGCAGGACGTCGGCGGAGGAACCTGGGGCGGCTGCGTTTTCGATACGGAACGGATTCTGGCCACGCTCGCCGCCGGCAAGCGCGCGCTGGCGGCCAAGCCGGACTAATCGCACGGTTCCACTTCCCGGGCGCCGCATAAGCTTCAGCCGCCTTACGAGGAGCCCGCCGCAAAAGGGTGGGTTGTGCGGAGCCGCCCCTCCGCGGGATCAGTCCCCAAGAGCCACCCAAACGCGGAACAATCGAGAGCAGGATAGCCGCGGAAGGTGCGCCAACCGAGGGTTTCGTGAGGCTGTTCCGGAACCCGGTAAATCCGGGGCGTCCACGCCCGCTGAGTTCAAGGCCGGGAATCTGACCGCCTACGGGGGCCTGTTGCCCGTGGCCACGAGGCTCGAGAAGCCCGGCTTCGAGTAAGCGGCCGAAGAAACTTGCCTGAGGTGCCTTGGAATCCCTTGGGTAAAGGCTGCGGAATCGCGCAGGCAGGAGACACCCGGCGCTTTTTGCCGTTTCCGTGTCGCGCACCCTTCGGCCATTGGGCGGTTGCGGCGCCCACTCCCGGCTCCTGTATAATGAAACTGTAGAGGTCGATCACAGGAAGTGGGCGAAAGCCCACTTTTTTGTTGGTTGCGGTTGCGCGGATTTGGTATGCCCTCGGCAAAAGACATTCTGATCGAGCGGATCACCGGCATCGCCGAACGCGTGGGCGCGTCGGAGGGCATCGAAATCGTCGAAGTGCGGCTCGCGGGAGCGGGCCGGGGGCGTCTGCTCCGGATCTACATCGACCGGCCGGGGGGCGTCTCGCACGCCGACTGCGAGACCATATCGCGCCAGGTCGGCACGATCCTGGATGTGGAGGACGTGATGCCGGGTGGCGCCTACACCCTCGAAGTCAGTTCTCCGGGGGTCGACCGGCCGCTCAAGACGCCCCGCGATTTCGAGCGGCACCGCGGCGAGAAAGTGACTGTGCTACTGCGGGAGGCGGCCGAGGGCCAGCGGCGCTGGGAGGGCCGGCTGACCGGCCTCGAGGGTGACGCCGTCACTCTCGAAGTGGCGGCCGGCCGGCAGCTCCGCTTCGGTCTGGGCCAGATCGAGCGCGCCAACCTGAAGTTCGAGTGGTGAATTCCGGCAGACAGATTGAAACGAGGTAGGGTTTTGGGAAGCATCTATCAGTCCATCGAAATTCTGAGCAAAGAGAAGGGCATCGACCCGCGCATCATTCTGGATGCTGTGAAGGATGCGATGCTGGTGGCCGCGCGGAAGCATTTCCGCACCACCGAGGATCTCATCGCGGAGATGGACGAACGGACGGGGGCGATTCAGATCTTCGCGCTGAAGCGCGTGGTGGCCGACGTCGAGGATCCGGTCAAGGAGATCTCCCTCCGCGAAGCGGTCCGCTACGACCCGCAGGCGGAACTGGACAAGGAGATCCGCATTCCAAAGCCGACCGACGCGCTCGGCCGCATCTCAGCCCAAACGGCCAAGCAGGTGATCCTTCAGAAGGTGCGCGAGGCCGAGCGGGAGACCATCCACTCGGAATACTCGGGCCGGGTCGGCGAACTGGTGAACTGCACCATCAAGCGCATCGAGGGCCAGGACCTGGTCTGTGACCTCGGCAAGACCGAGGCGCGTCTGCCCAAGAAGGAACAGTCGCGCCTGGAGAGCTTCAGCGTGGGTGAGCGGATCCGCTGCGTGATCAAGAGCGTCGAAAAGTCCGGCAAGAACGCGGGCGTCATTGTTTCGCGCGCCGCGCCGGAATTCGTGCAGCGGCTCTTCGAGCAGGAAGTTCCGGAGATCTACGACAACACGGTGGTCATCAAGGCCTGCGCGCGGGAAGCGGGCGAGCGCACCAAGATCGCGGTTTCGAGCCGCGACCGTGACGTGGACAGCGTGGGTTCCTGCGTGGGCATGAAGGGCATGCGCGTGCAGTCCATCATCCGCGAACTGCGCGGCGAGAAGATCGACATCATCGAGTATTCCGACGATCCGGTGACCTTCGCCACGCACGCTCTCAGTCCCGCCAAGATCAGCCGGGTCACCGTCACCGACGCCGCCAACCGGGAAATGGAGGTGATCGTTGACGATTCGCAGTTGTCGCTCGCCATCGGCAAGAAGGGGCAAAACGTGCGCCTGGCGGCGAAACTGTTGGGCTGGAAGATCGACATCAAGAGCGAAGAGGAGAAGCGGCAGGAGGTCGAATCGGCGATGGCGCTGGTGGTGCCCGGCGCTCCCGTGTCGGTGCTGCTCGATCACGGCTTGGCCGAAGCGGTGGTCGAGAAGCTGGTCGAGGCCGGCATCGGCACGGTGGAGAAGCTGGGCTCCATGACGCCGGAACAGTTGGAAGAGATCCGGGACATCGATCCGGAAATGGTCAGCCAGATCCAACTCGCCGTGAACAACTACTACGGGCAGTTCGAGGCGGCGCTGGCCGAGCAGCCCGGCGAGCCGTCCGCGGCGGAAGCCGGGCCCGCCGCCGAGGCGGAAATGCCCGGGGCGGAGCCGCCCGGTCCGGAACCGGCCGGGGCTGGCGAGTGCGCCGGGGAAGCGACGCCGGAGACCCGCGCCGCGGACGGCGAGACGCTCGCGGCCGAACTCTCCCTGACGGCCGAAATCCTGCCCGGGCAAGGGGAAAGCGGCGGGTCACAGACGGGTGAATCTGCTACGATAAAGGACTCGGAGTGACGGCGGGAAGCGCGGGATACAAGCGCCCAGCCTGCCTGCCGGCGGCGGGCCCGCATGGGGCGTAGGCGGTCTCTGTCCGGTGTCCTTCGAGGCGGTGCAGTACTAGCATATGAGAAAAATCCGAATCAACGAGCTGGCTCGAGAGCTCGAGGTCAAGCCGAACCGCATCCTCGAGGTGCTGCCCGAAGTCGGCGTCGTTGACAAGAAGACGCACTCCAGTTCGCTCGACGACGACGTGGCCGATCTGGTCCGGCGGTACTTCGGCTTTGAGGTTCCCGTGCGGGCCGAAGTGGAGCCGGAGGCCGCGGCCGAGGATGCTGCCGCCGCTGGGGAAACGGTCCTGCCGGCAGTCGAGGAGCGCGCCGGGAGCGCCGCAATCGAAGGCCGCGAAGGCGCCGCCGAACCGGCGCCGGCCGCGGGCGCCGAAGCTCTGGAGATTCCCGCCGGGCCGCCCCAGCCGCCGCTCGCGCCCCAGCCGGTACGTCCGCCGCTGGCAGGCGCCGTGCGCGCACCGGCCGTGCCACCCGCCCCACCGCCGGCTGCCTCTCCCGGGCCGCCTCGTCCGCCTCTGGCAGGACAGCCCATAAGGCCGCCGGTGGGGGCCGTCGCCGCTCCAGCCCCGGTGAGCCGGCCGACCCCGCCGCCGCCTGCGCCAGCCGCCGCCCCAACCCCGGCCACAGCCGCTCCACCCCCGGCGGCGCCAGGCCGCGCGCAACCGGGAACGCCGGTTGTGGCGCGCGGAGCCTCCATTCCCGCGCGGCCGATTCCCGCCGCGCCCCGGCCGGGACAGATTCTCAGCGGACCGCGTCAGCCGTTCCCGGGGATGGCCGAGGAGCGGCCACCTCGTCCGGCCCAACCCCAGAAGCCGCAGCCACGCGAGGCTCATGTCCCCGCCGCGCCCGTCGCCAGAGCGCCCCAAACGGTTCGCACCCCCGCGGCCCAGCCAGCGCAGCGTCCGGCCACGCTGGCAGGCCAGCCGGCGGCTCGTCCCGTGGTGCCGCCTCGTCCGGACCTGGTGGCGAAACTCGCCCAAGCGCGCCCCATGCCATCGCCGCCCCCGGCGCCGCGCCCCGGGATGCCCCAGCAGCGGCCGGCAACGCCCACTCCCGGCCAGCCCATCTACCGCGGCCCCATCCGGCCTGGCCAGCCGCTGATGCGGCAAGGCGGCGCCGCGCCCGGCGGTCCGGGCGCGCGGGGGACGCGCGGACGTTCCATGCACCCCACCTCGCCGGTCCGCCTGGAGCCTCCGACCCCGCTCCCCACCGACCAGCGCCGGGACACCGGCAAGCGCGGCCGGGTGGTCGACCGGGACCGGG
>CAKZVG010000114.1 GCA_937921835.1 uncultured Bryobacteraceae bacterium
CCGCTACTTCGCCGTGGCCACGGCCGAAGAGGGCGTTTCGTTACGGCGCTTGGGGATCGGCGGAAGCATCCTGGTGCTGACCGGAATTCTGCCCTTTGAGGAGGAAGCGCTGCTGGAATATGGCCTGACGCCGGTCGTGCACTCGGCCGCCGAACTGGCCTGGCTCGACCGCGTGGCGGCGCGCCGCCGGCGGCGGCTCCGCTACCACTTCAAGTTGGATACCGGTCTCCACCGGTTGGGGAGCTGCGCCGGGTGGGAAGACGCGCGGCGGGCCATCGGCGCCGCCACGCATTGCGAGCTGGAGGGGCTGATGAGCCATCTGGCATCCTCGGAGAGCTTCGGCGATGGCAGCTTCGAGGGCCAAGTGGCCGCCTTCGACTTGGCCTGCCGGCGCCTGGAGCCGCTGCTGGGGCCGGCGGCGTACCTGCATCTGGCGAATTCGGCGGCCGTGCTTTACGGCCGCCGGAGCGCCTGGAAAAGCATGGTCCGGGCGGGACTCGCCCTGTACGGTTATGTCGCTGCCGCGGCGGGCCCGGCGCCGCCGCCCCTGGCGGAGCTTCGCCCGGCGCTCACATGGAAAGCGCGCGTGCTGGCGGTAAAGACCGTGGCGGCCGGCGAGACGGTCGGCTACGGAGGCACGTTCCGGGCGGCGGCCGACGCCCGGGTGGCGGTCGTGTCGGCCGGCTATGCTGACGGCTACCCCCACGCCCTGGGCAATCGCGGCAGCGTCCTGGTGGACGGGCAGACCGCGCCGGTGATTGGGGCGGTTTCGATGGACCTGCTCACGGTGGATGTCAGCGGGCTCCGCGAACCGGCGCGCGGCGAAAGCGTCACGCTGCTCGGCGCCGAAGGCCGGGCCCGAATCGATGCGCGGGAACTGGCGCGGCGCGCGGGCACCATTCCCTACGTCATTCTGTGCGGCATCGGCGCCCGCGTAGCGCGGGTTTACGTCTAGCAGAATCTCTATTGCCGGCGGGCGGCGTTCCGATAAGACGGCTGAGGGAGGGTGTATGAGCACCAGTCCGCTGCGCTTTACTGGCGTCAGCAGTTTCTCAAACGACCTGCAAATGGTGGTGGATCGCGCCGTCCAGATCGCTTCCCTGCCGGCCGTCGAGATGCAGAACCGGCAGGCGGAACTGTTGTCGAAGAAGACGCTGCTCGGCGGGCTGTCGGCCGACGTGGGGGCGCTTGCCAGAAGCCTCGCCGCGCTGGGATCTCTGGGGAGCGCCAAAGGGGTAAGTGCAAGCAGTTCCGACGGCAGCCGGGTCAGCGTGACCGCCAGTCCGTCGGCTGCTCCCGGAACGTACACCGTCAGCGAGATCACATCCCTGGCCGCGGCGGCCTCGGCCACCACCGCGGCCGGCTACGCCAACCCCGGCGCGGCCGAGGTGGCCCCCGGAGGGACGCTCGAGCTGGCGGTGGGCCACGATCGTTACCTGATCGACCTGTCGGGCGCGGGCCGGAACAACCTCAATGGACTGCGCGACGCGATCAACGCGCTCGGCGCCGGGGTCACGGCGACGGTGCTCAACACCGGCACGGGCGAGACGCCCTACTACCTCTCGATCTCCTCCAACAGCACCGGGCGCAAGACCCTGGAACTGCGCGCCACGGCCGGGCAAAGCGGGACCAACCTGCTGGCCGGCGCCGCTGCCGCGGGCGAAGCGGTTTACTCCTCCGAGCAGGGCTTCGCCACCCGCGGCGCAACGGCTGTCTCCGCCGACGGCGCCATGCAACTGGTGGTGGGCGGGGTGGCCTACGCGCTCGATCTCACCGGAGCGAACCATCTTGACGGGCTGCGCGCGGCGATCGACGCCTCGGGCGCGGGAGTGACGGCGGCGGTGATCGACACCGGCGCGGCGGTTGACCGTTACCGGTTGTCGATTACGGCTCCGGGCGGACAGACGGTCGAGCTTCGGGAGACCGCCGATGAGCCGGCGACCAATATCCTTACCGCCGCGCACCTGGGCGCGGACGCCAGCTTCAAGTTGAACGGCCTGCCGGTCACCAAGGCCGGCAACACCGTTTCGGGAGTGATTCCCGGCGTGACTCTCAACCTGCTCGGCGTCACCGGGCCGGGGCAGGAGATCACCATTTCCCTGGCCTCGGACCGGGGAGCGCTGGCGGCGGAACTGGGCGCCTTCGTCTCGGCCTACAACCGCGTCGCCGAGGCGGTGAACGCGCAGATCGGCAAGGACGCCGGGCTGTTGAGCGGGGATCCGATCATCCGCCAGGTCCAAAGCCAACTGCGGGCGCTGACGGCTTACAGCACCGGCGGCGAGATCGCTAGCCTGTTCGATCTCGGCATCGAGTTGGACTCGGCCGGCAGAATGTCGCTCAACCGGGACGTGTTCGACTCGCTCTCCAACTTCCAGATCGCGGCCGCCTTCGAATTCCTGGGGAGCGCCACCAGCGGACTGGGCGCCTTCTCGCAGAGCTTCGCCCAGATCAGCGACCCGGTTTCGGGCTTCATCCGGATCCAGACGGCGCGCTACGACGAGGCCGACGCCCGCCTGGAGCAGCAGATCTCGGAGTTGACCGGGCGCGTGAACACGATGCAGGCCGGCCTGCTGGCGCGAATTCAGCAGGCCGATTCGCTGCTGGCCTCGCTCGAATCGCAGCGGTCGATGCTGAACGCCAGCCTGGAGAGCCTCAACATGGTCCTGTATGGCCGGAGAGACCGTTAGCGTGGAGTCCCGCCGGCCCCCATCGGGAGCGCGCGCTGCGCATCCCTCGCCTCCATCGCCAACCCCTGATCCCTCCGCGAAACAGGGGCCGGAGGCGCCGGCCGCCGCTCTGATCGCAAGGATTGGGACGCTCACAGGCCGTATGGCGCAGGCCGGCGAGGGCGAGTGGGAAAGCCTCGAAGCGTGCCTGGCCGAACGGAATGAAGCGCTGGAGGCGCTGGCGCGGCTGGTCCCGCTCCTTGCTCCGGACGCCATTCCGCCGGAGCAGGCCGCCATCTTGCGGGCGGCCGCCGTTCAAGGGGAAGAACTGGCGGGAAGGCTGCGGCAGGCGCGCTCAGAGCTGGTCACGCAACTGAGGGCGTCGATGCGCCAGGCGGCGTTGGCCCGCTCTCTGGCCGGCCCGGCGCCGGGCGGCGCGGCCCGGCTGCTGAATTGTGAAGGATAGGCCCCGTATCCGGGCCGGCCGCCGCCCACCCGGGCCCGCGTCTCCGCCGCACCCGCTCGGGGATGCTAAAATATACGAGTTAGTCCGTACCGGGGCGGTTTTTTCCCGGAACCTGCCGATAGAGTATCCAGAGGACGGTCCCGTGCGGACGCCCCGGCCGTTCCCCTGTTCGACAATCCGTGTTCTCCGGAGGCGGGTATGAGCTTTGCGAAGCAGCTTGTGAACCTCGATCGAGCCATCGCGCTTGAGCGCGTGGGCGGAGATGCCGCCCTGTTGCGGGAGATCGTAGCGCTCTTCCTCGAAGAGTACCCGGTTCTGCTTGGGGAGATCCGCTCAGCCCTGGATGCCGCCGATCCGGTCCGGCTGGAACGCGCCGCCCACACCCTGAAAGGCTCGGCCGGCAACTTCGGCGCCGAGAGCGCCGTGCAGGCCGCGCTTCACCTGGAGACCCTGGGCCGCACGCGGAATCTCGGCCCGGCCGAGGAGGCCTGGCAACGCTTGCGGAACGAAATGGCTTTGCTCCATCCCGCGCTGGCCGAACTCCTCCGGGAGTAGCTCCGCCGCCAGCGGCTCAAGTCTGTTTGGGCCGATGTTATAATCATTAGGGTCCAAGGCGCTATCGTCTAAGGGTTAGGACGGAGCCCTCTCAAGGCTCAAATACGGGTTCGAATCCCGTTAGCGCTACCATGGAATCAAACCGTGGACGATGCGCTCGCGCGCGCCCGCGGCGGTGTCGATCCGGCAGGGGCGGGGTTCCACATTGCCTGCCGGTGGAATTCCTCCCATTTCCGCTCTGCCTCCTCGTCCTGACCGTGCATCGCATGGAAAAAGAGACGGCCGCCGTCAAGTTGCGCGAACCGCGCCCAAGCCGCTCGGAGACCGCTGGCAGTGGCGCGCCGTTCGCCAGCGGGCGCTCGGCGCGGCAGCAGGTGCCCGGCGGCCCAGCGATCCACGCCGCTGCCGGCTTTGGCCACTCGGCGTCCGGGATCAGCAGGAACCGGGGCGGCTCGGGTTCCTGGACACCACGGGGCAGGGGCCTAGAACACGATTCGTAAGCCAAGCTGCATGGTGCGCGGATCCGTGGCGCCGCCGATCGTGCCGAAGTTGGCCGCGCCGAGGGCCCGGTTGGGAAGAGTGAAATCGGGATGGTTGAAAGCGTTGAACATATCCAGCCGGAGCTGAACGTAACGCCCTTCGCCTTGACCGAGCACGAAGTTCTTGTTGATGGCGAAATCGAAGTTGATGCGTCCGTCGGCCCGCACCACGCCGCGTCCCGCGTTGCCGAAGGTGTACGCGGCGGGATTGGAGAAGGCATCGGTGTCGAACCAGCGGTTCACGTTGCGCTCGGCGGTGGGCAGGTTCGGGTTCCGCAGAATGTTGGCGCGGTTGGCCCCGGCTGAGAAGACGTTGGTGTTGTTGGTCTGGGTGGTGACGGTGAAAGGACCGCCGCTCTGCAAGCTGGAGATGGACCCCAGCGTCCAGCCGCCCAGCACCTGGGCCAGCGGGCCGCCCGTCAGCCACTTGCGCCCTTTGCCCCAGGGCAGATCGTAGGTGGAGCTCCAGACGAAGCGGTGAATGATGTCCAGCGAGTCGGGTCCCTTGTCCAGCCGCCGGTTGTAGAGGTCCATGTACTGCTGGTTGTCGCCCAGCGTGCCGGCCGTGTTGGCGGTGTCGCCGATGGCGCGCGCGAAGGTGTATCCGGCCAGGAAGCTCAGCCCGTGCGAGAAGCGTTTCTCGGCGCGGATTGTCCCGGCATGGTAGTTGTTCGACCCGAGCGTCGCCGAGAGCACGCTCACGTTGTTGAACTGCGGATAGGGCCGCTTCACCTGGGCGTTGCCCGGCCCGGCTTCCTCCACCCGCACCTGGTTGATGTTCATGCTGCCGTTGGGGAGTTTGCGGCTCATGTTGGAGTTGTAGCGGACCTCCACCAGCAGGCTGCCGGGAAGCTGGCGTTGAATTCCCAGGTTGACGTGCTGGGCGTAACCGGTGCGCCGGTTGCGCTCGTAGAAGGTCACGTTGGTGGTGGCCCGCTCGCCCACGCGCACCGCGCCGAAGGAGTCGTTCAGCGGCTGCTTGGTGAGATCGACGCCCGGCCCGGCCTTGAGATAATGGGCGGGAGTCACGCCGTTGTCGGGCGAGGTCGTCGCCGCGGAGAGTTCGAAACCGAGCGTGGCGGCGTTGGCGGAGGCCTGCGGCCCTTCGAAGAAAATGCCGTAGCCGCCGCGCATCACCCAGTGGTCGGAGCCGAAGATCTTCCAGGCGAAGCCGAAGCGCGGTCCGAGATTATTCCAGTCGGTCTCGTAGGGCGCGCTCGGCCAGCCGTTGACGCCGCTGAACTTCACTACCCCCGGCGTCCCCGAAACCGGATTGATCTGGTAGCGGTCGAAGCTGTTGGTGCGGTTGTTCTTGTCCATCACCGGGCCATCGGTTTCAAAGCGCAGGCCGAGGTTCAAGGTAAGATTCCTGGTGATTCTCCAGTCGTCCTGGACAAAGCCGGCGTAGTAATAGCTGTAGCGGTCCAGATACTCGGTCTCGCGCAGGCTGAAGGCGTTTACGAAACCGAGCATGTAGGAGGCGTAGGCGAAACCGGTGGCGGTGTTCCCCGGCAGTCCCGACCCGGTGGGAGCGAAATTGTACTGTCCACTGATGATCGCCCGCTGGATGTCGGCGTTGATGCCCTTGCGCCACTCACCGCCGAACTTCACGACGTGACTGCCTCTCACCCAGGTCCAGCTATTGGTGATCTGGTGCTGCCGGATCGGGTTCTGGAAGCGTTCCTGGCTGGAGCCGAGGTTGGCCATGCCGGCCACCACGATGGCCGGGAACGCATCGTTGGAAACGCCCGGCAGCCCCACCTTCTGCACCACTCCGCTTCCCAGCCCGGCGCTGTTGGCGTACCAGGTGCGGTTGCTGAAGGAGTAACCCAGGTCGGCGATCAGGTTCGGACTGACGGTGTGCGTGTCTTTGAAGAAGTAGGACGACTCCCAGCGGGTGGGCGAGATGGGAAATCGCGGGTCTCCCACCGTTCCGGGGTAGTTACTCGTGTACTTATAAGGATCGCGGTTATAGACGAACCGGAAGTACATGCGGTTGGCGTCGCTGAGCACGTGGTCCACGCGCGAGGTCACGTTGTCGCGCGTGAACTTGTTAGCGATGTTGCCGGCGAAGTTCTGCGCCCCCGCCAGATTGGTCGGCGGGCGGTTGGGCTTCGGCCAGTACTCGGCGAGGGCCCTGGCGACCGGGTCGAGCCGGTTGGCGGGGATGAGATTGCCGGGGAAGGCGTCGCGAACCACTCTGCCGCTCAGCGTGCGCGTCGTGGCGGGATCATAGATGGGGATCAGGACGCCGCGCGCGTTCAGGGTCTGCGAGAAATCGCCGGCGGTCTGCTGGGCGGTGGGCAGCGTCATGATCTCCGTAATCCCCTGCGATTTCCGGGTGCCCTCGTAGCCGGTGAAGAAGTGCGTACGGTTCTTGATGACCGGTCCGCCGATGGTGGCGCCGAACAGGTTGTAACGCAGGGGCGCCTTGATCTTGCGGGTGCCTTCGGTGGGGGCGAAGAAGCCCGCCGCGTCCATCCGGTCGTTGCGGAAGAACTCGAACCCCGAGCCGTGGAACTCGTTGGTGCCCGACTTGGTGGTGCTCATCAGGACGCCGCTCGCCGAGCCGCCATACTCCGCCGCATAGCCGTTCTGCACCACGCGGAACTCCTTGATCACCTCCACCGGCGGGTCGATATCCACCTGCGCGCTGGCCATGCGGATGTTCTGGATGTTTCCGCCGTCGAGCAGATACGTGCTCTGGTAGGCGCGCCCGCCGGCCACCGCGAAGCGCGGCTTGGCGTCGCCCGCGTAGTCGAGGAAAACCACGTCCGAGGACAAGCGCACCAGTTCGAGCGCGCGGCGTCCGCCGAGCGGCATGTCGCCCACCGTGCGGCTGTCGATGAACTGGTCGATGGTCGATTGCGCGCTTTGCAGCAGCGGGGCTTCGCCGGTGACGGTGATGGTCTCCGTGACGCCGCCGACCTCCAGCGCGATATTCAGCGCCAGCACCTGCGACGTCTCGATGACGATGCCCTTGCGCGAGTAGGTTTTGAATCCTTGCGCCGAGGCGGTGATGGTATAGGGACCTGGAATGAGGAACGGCAGAACGTACAGACCGGCCTCGTTGGACTGGGCGCGCGTGCGCACGCCGGTTTCTTCGTTAATCGCGAGGACCTCGACGCCGGGAATCACCGCGCCGTCGGGATCGCTGACGGTTCCGCTGATGCGTCCCTGCGCGGTCTGCGCGGACAGAACCGCCGGTGCCAGCGCCAGCAGGACAAGACACAAGATCCAACGTTTCATCGACGAGACACCTCTATTTGCGGACTATATCACTTGCGCGGCACGCGTGCCGGGGTAGGCCGCGCTCCGCGCGCGGCGAGTTGGGACAGAGGGGGTCCGCCCTTGCCCGGCAGACCGAAAAAAAGCCGGGCGCTGATCAGGCGCCCGGCTGAGGAGCAACCACAAGCCGGTCGGAGGTTCCGGCTTGTGGTAGTGGAGGAGACTTGGGATCAGGCCAGCAGCCCGCCATGGCCCAGGCAGGCAACCTCCCAGCCGGAGACCCGGTACCGGGCCAGCATCGGGGGCAGGACAAGATCCACCACATTCGGTTTGGCCGAGCGGAAGCAACCCGGCGCGGAAACGATCGGGGTATCGTCCCGGTAGCCTAAAAGGAAAAGATTGCCCGGTTCCACCGGCGCGAGGAACCGCTCCAGATGGCAGCCGACGCGCAGCATCGCCCGGCCGAGCACGTCTTCCGGACCAGCCGGGGCGGTGGTCGAAGCCGCCAGGATGACCGTGGGGCGCGCCTTCAGCAGGTGCTGAAGCGCCTTCGAAACAGATCCTTCCTCTTCCACCGCGGACAGCGCATAAGTTGGACGGACGCCGAATCGCTCGAGTCTCTGCCGGACTACGTTCTCGAAAAGCTGCCTGGCGCGATCGCCGTCGACGGGGTCGGAATAGAGCACCGCCACCGAGGGCGACCGGATGGGCCGCGCCTGGAGGATCGGTCCTCTCTCTTTCAGAATCGAAATCACCGCGTCCAGTTGCGACTGCGCCACCGCGAACGGCGCGCTCTTGACGGTGGCGATGCGCTGCCCGGCGGTGGCATAGCTGAAATTGACACTGGTGGCGATCACGATGGTCGAGGTGCAGTTGATCTGCTTCAGCAGGTCGTCGTCCACCAGCACGCAGCAATCTTCGTTGGCGACCAGATTGGCGCGCCCGCCCGCGGCCAGGCGGATTTCCAGGCAGCCGCAGCCCATCTCCGCAGCCACCGTCTGCACCGCCAGGTCTTCGCTGACTTCCCCTTCCTCCAGCTCGGTCACCCAGACACGGTCCAGGCCCTCGGTCTCAAGGAGGCGGATATCTTCCTCGCTCAGAACATGGCCTTTGGCCAGTAGTTTCTTTCCACCGCTCCGAAAGATCGAGCAGCAAAGCACTCGCCCAGCCGACTTTTTCAACTCGACCGTCTGCGCCTTCATTTCCGCCTCCTGGACCGGTTTAACAAAGAATTTTCATCTCTGAAGATTATACAAACCTCTAGTACTCCTAAATCTGACAATTTCTCACCCTGGCGTAGTGTATTTTGCGGGGATAGATTTGGCGGCATAGGCCTCCCATCCGGTGAAGGAATAAAGTCTTTACGGTAATTCTGGCAATTACTTACGGGAGGTTTAGAGGCGCACGCGCGGGCATTACTCTACCCCCAAATAGGGGTGGCGCAACCCCCATGGGGTGAGAGTCATAAGCGGCGGAGCATGGCGATCTCGTCGCAGCACTGGAACTTCGGGCAACGCAGGCAGTCCTTCCAGGCCTTCAATGGGAGTTCCGCGCGGTCCACTTCGACGAATCCCAGCTTGCGGAAGAAGCGCGGCACATAGGTGAAGGCGAAGACCGAGGCGAGTCCGAATTGCGCCGCCTCGGCAAGCAGCGCTTCCACCAGCGACCGCCCGGCGCCCCGGCCTTTCATGCTCTCGTGCACCGCCACCGAGCGCACTTCGGCCGCCTGGGGCGTGTAAATGTGCAGCGCCCCGCAGGCCGCCAGATCGCCGCCCGCGGCAATCACGGTGAAATCCCGGATATTCTCGGCCATCTCGAATTCGGTGCGCGGGAGCATGATCCCCTGGGAGGCATACCCGTTAATCAGCGCCAGCAATTGCGGGGTATCGGACAAGCGGGCCTTGCGGACTTCGAGCGGCCGGTCCGCGGCGATTCTCGCGGCGGCCGGCGCCAGGTGGATCAGGTTCGCCATCCCGGTTGCCTCCCCATTCCAGCATTACTCCGCCACGATTCGGGTTCCGAGCGGCTCCCCGGCCAGCAACCGCGCCGCAGCGCCCGGCTCGCCGCCCGGCGCGATCGACACTTCGCCCACGCCGTCCCGCACCGCCGCGACCGCCGCGGTCAGCTTGGCCTGCATCCCTCCCACGGCCACGCCGCTCCGGATCAACTCCAGCGCCGCCGCCGCCGTGAGACCGGGAAGAACCGCGCCATCGGCGCCGCGCACGCCGTCCACGTCGGTCAGGAAGAGGAGCTTGCCGGCCTCGAAGCCGCGGGCGCAGGCCACCGCCATCTGGTCCGCGTTTACGTTGTAGACCCGGCCGGCGCGGTCGCCCGCCACGCAGGCCACCACCGGCAGGTAGCCATGGCCGGTAAGCAGCCGCAGCAGTTCCGCATTGGCGCGCGTGACCTTGCCCACCGCCCCCAGGTCCTCGCGCAGGATTTCGGCTTCCACCAGCGCCGCGTCGATGCCGCTCAAGCCGACGGCCCGCGCGCCGGCGGCGACAAACGCGGACACCAGTTCGTGGTTCACGCTACCGGCGAACACTTTCAGCACGGCGTCGATGACCTCCGGCGTCGAAACCCGGAGCCCGCCGACGAAGCGGCTCTCGACGCCGCGCTCGGCGAGAAAGCGGGTCATCTGCTTCCCGCCGCCGTGCACCACCACCAACTCCACGCCCGAAGCCTGCACCGCGGCCAGCTCCCGCGCCAGGCGCAGGCGGGATCCGGTGTCGTCCAGCAGGCTGCCGCCCAGTTTCACCAGCGCTCTCACAACAGCCCCTCCGTCTCCGGAAAGCCTAGCGCCAGGTTCATATTCTGGATGGCCTGCCCGGCGGCTCCCTTCACCAGGTTGTCGATTACGCTGACCACCACCCCGCGGCCCGTGGGAGGGTCGAACTTCACCCCGATATCGCAGAAGTTCGTGCGGACCGCGCCGCCCAGATCGGGCATCCGGCCCGGGTCCCAAAGCCGCACGAACGGTTCCCCGGCGTACCGCTTCTCATAAATCTCAAGCAGCTCCGCGGCGCTTTCGATCCCTGGAGCCCGGAAATAGATCGTTTCGAGGATCCCCCGGGCGGCGGGAAGCAGGTGGGCGGTGAAGCTGAACTCTCCCGGCTCCAGGCTGGAATGCTCGAGCACCTCCGGCACGTGGCGGTGATCCAGGACCGAATACGCCGAGAAGTTCTCCGCCACTTCGCAGAAACTGGTTTTGAGACTCGCCTTGCGGCCTGCGCCGCTCACGCCGGATTTGGCGTCGCAGACAACGCCCGCGGCGCGGTCCAGCTTTCCCGATGCCGCCAGCGGAGCGATGGCCAGGTTCGCCGCAGTCGGATAACATCCCGGGTTGGAGATCATTCGGGCGCCCCGGATCCGGTCGCGGTAGAACTCCGGCAACCCGTAGACGGCCGATGCCAGCAACTCCGGCTGCGTGTGTTCCTCCCGGTACCAGCGCCGGTAGTTCTCCGGAGTCCGCAGGCGGAACGCTCC
>CAKZVG010000115.1 GCA_937921835.1 uncultured Bryobacteraceae bacterium
CAGGCCCTTCTGCACGATGCCGTCCTCGGCGTAGGCGCCCGAGGCCATCTCGTCCTTGGTCTCCGGGATGCCGAACAGGATTACGCCGCCGATGCCGAGCGAGCGCACCTCGGCGCACTCCTTGACGATTTCGTCCACCGACATCTGGTAGTTGCCGGGCATGGCGCCGATCTCGCGCCGCACGCCCTCGCCTGGACAAGCGAACAGCGGCAGGACGAAGTCGCCGGGGTCGAGCGACGTTTCGCGCACCAGCGAGCGCAGGGATTCGCTGCGGCGCAGGCGCCGCGGACGATGCACGGGAAAGGCCATATCCGGATTGTAGCCGCCGCCGGGCTACAGGTGATACAGCATCAGGTACACGATGACGCCGGTCACGCTGACGTAGATCCACAGCGGCATGGTCCAGCGGGCCAGGCGGCGGTGCGCCTCCCAGCGCTGGAGCAGCGCCCGCCGCAGGGTGACGATGGCCATGGGCGCCACCGCCGCCGCCAGCATCGTATGCGAGATGAGGATGGTGAAGTACACGGCGCGCACAGGTCCGGTCTTCTGAAACCGCACCGAGCCGGCGTGGTAGTGGTAGACGAGGTAACTGATCAGAAACAGCACCGACACGCTGAAGGCGGCCAGCATCGCCCGGCGGTGCGCCTCGCGCCGCCCCCGCCGGATCAGCCGCCAGCCAAGGATCAGCAAGGTGGCGGCGGTGGTGTTGAGAATGGCGTTGAGGGTAGGGAGGTCGCGCGGTTCCACCGTGGCCACCTACCTGCCCAGGGCCTTCAGAATCGCCGCCGCGACCGGTTCGGCCAGCTTCACCGAACCCGCCTCGGTGAAGTGCACGTTCGCGGGCCGCTGGATTTCACCCAGACGCGGCAGCGCGAACCCGTACAGGTCGTTGATGGCCACGCCGTTTTCGCGCATGACGGCGGCGGCCACGGCGTTGTAGCGGGGCACGTCCTCCGGCCGGCGCGGCGGGCTCAGCTTGCCTTCGGGCACGGGCGTGGTGCTGGCCCAGATCAGCTTCGCGCCGGTCTCTTTCAGCCGCGCCACCAGCTTGCGGAGGTTCTTTTCGTAGTCCCCGATCGCGACCTGGTGCAAGCCGTTCTCCATCAGCCGCAGGTCGTGGAGTCCCCAGTTGAAGTGGATGACGTCCCACTTGCCGTCCGCCAGCCACTTGTCGATTTCCTCGAGCCCGCGGGTGGTCGGCCCGCCATTGGTGGGGATGCGGTGCAGGTTCGCTTTGCCGGCCAGCAGCGTGCGCACCGGATAGGTGTAGCCGATGGAAATGGAGTCGCCGATGAGCAGGACGCGCGGCAGCGCGGGATCGTCGGTGACGGGCGCCAGCGCCGGGTTGCCGGGCGTGAGCTGATAGTCCTGCGCGGACAAGGCCGGGACGAGCGCGGCCACGCCCAGCAGCCAGCGGCGGCGGGAATGCCGGAACATGCGGCTAGGCCTTCTGCACCTGCGCCCAGGTGACCTCGCGGCCCTTGACGCAAGCCTCCAGCGCCATCACCGCCACCAGGGTGCTTTCGGCGGCATGGAAAGCGGCGTTCTCGATCTTGCCGGTGCGGGCGCCCTCGATGAATTCGCGCACCGCGTCCTCGGTGATGTCGTGCTTGGTGACGGCGGTTTCAGGCTGGCCCTTCTCGCGCCAGATGGTGTAGCCGCGGCGCGAAACGTTCACCGCGCCCTTCTCGCACATGAAGGTCTCCGAGATGTCCTGGAAGCCGGGCGTGCGGAACTGGTTGGCGCTGTAACTGAAGGTCATGCCGTCCGGGTACTGGAAGGTGCACGCCACGTTGTCGAAGATGTCGCCGTAGTTGCGGATCTGGCGGCTGCCGTAGCCGGTGACGCGCACTGGGTGCGTGCCCGTGTACCAGCCGACGACGTCGATGTTGTGGCAGTCCTGCTCGACCAGAATGTCGCCCGAAAGCTCGCGGTAGAAGAACCAGTTGCGGATCTTTTCCTCGGCCGGCGGATGGCCCGTCTTGATCGGCGGGCCGCCGCCCAGCCAAGCGGCGCGCACCATCTTGATGGCCCCGATCTCGCCCGACTTCACTACTTCATAGGCCCGCCGGTAGTCCTTGCCGTAGCGCTGCTGGTAATCCACCGTGATGCGCTTGGTCTTGTCGGCGCGCTTGGCCGCCGCGATCACGCGGTGGCAGCCCGCGGCGTTCACCCCCGCCGGCTTCTCCATGAAGATGTGCTTGCGCGCCGCGACGGCGGCCTCAAAATGTTCCGGGTGCAGGTAGGCGGGGGTGGCGATCAGAACGGCGTCCACATCCGTGGCGAGCAGGTCCTTATGGCTCTTGAAGGGCCTGGCGCCCGAGTATTTCTGCCCGGCGGCCTCCAGCTTGTCGTCGTAGATGTCGCAAATGGCCGTAACCTTCGCGAATTCGTTCTTGACGAACAGGCCGCTCACATACATGCCGCGGTTGCCGCAGCCGATCAGGCCCACCGACAGCGCCGAATTCGCCTGCGATCCGCGCGCCGTCTCCGGCTTCACGAACAGCAAGCCCAGTCCGGCCGCGCCTCCAGCCTTCACGAAATCCCGGCGGTTCTCCATCAAAGTCCTCCAAAGGATATCCGGACCCGCGATCCTCGCCGGTCCGACCATAATTATACTTGGTGTGGCGGAATCCCATGCGCGCGCTGGTTCTCGACTACTCCACGAAGAGGCTTGAGGTGCGCGACGTCGCCGCTCCGGCGCCCCCCGCGGCCGGCCAGGTGCTGTTGCGCGTGGCCGAAACCGGCGTCTGCGGAACGGACCGCGAACTGGCGCGGTTCCGTTTCGGCTATCCGCCTCCGGATGCCGATTACCTGGTGCTGGGACACGAGGCGCTGGCGCAAGTGGTGGAGACGGGCAGCGGGGTGACGGGCGTCGCGGCGGGCGACTGGGTGGTGCCCACCGTGCGCCGCGCCTGCTCGCCGCCCTGCCGTTTGTGCGCGCGCGGACGCCGGGACCTGTGCGTGAGCGGCAACTGCCGCGAGCGCGGCATTTTCGGCGCGCACGGCTATTTCGCGCCCTACGCGGTGGACGAGGCCGCCGACCTCGCGCCGGTCCCCGCCTCGCTGGCGGAGGTGGCCGTCCTGCTGGAGCCGTTGAGCGTGGCGGAGAAGGCCGTGCGGACCGCTCTCCGGCTGCACCCCGCCGAGCCAGGCTCGGCCGTGGTGTTCGGCGCCGGCGCGGTCGGCCTGCTGGCGGCGCTGGTGCTGCAACTTCGCGGCCTCGAGGTGTCGGTGTGCTCGCTGGAAGCGGAGGATCACCCGCGCGCCGGGCTGGTTCGCCGGGCCGGGATGGCCTATCGCGCTCTGCCCGCCACGCCTTCCCGGGCCGATCTCGTCATCGAAGCGGCGGGCGCACCGCAAGCCGCGCTGGCGGCGGTCCACGCGCTCCACCCGCTGGGGGTCTGCGTCATCCTCGGAGCCATGCAAATGCCTGCGGGACTGGATCTGTCGGAGTTGATCACCGGCAACCGCGCCATCGCGGGCAGCGTGAATGCCGCCCCGGAGGACTTCTCAAGCGGCGTGCGCGACCTGGCGCGCATACCCCGGACGGTGCTGGCCGGGATGATGCGGCGCGTGCGCTTCGAGGATGCGCCGGGCAGCATCCTGGGGCCGCCGGGCGCGGCCGTCAAGCTGGTTCACGCCGCGGACGGCTGGTAAGGCGCCGGATTACGGCTGTTGGCCGGTGGGACGCTGTTCGAGCATCTCCTTGAGCTGGCGCCAGGCGCGTTCCTGGTAATCGTGCTTCAGCTTGGGGAGCGGGTCGTCGGGTGAGTCGACGGCGCGCGGCTTGACGCGCTTGCGGCACTGGTCGAACATGTAGGCCGCGTCCGGATCCTCGGGGTTCAGCCGGGCGGCGGTCTCGAAACTGGCGGCGCAGCCTTCGAAGTCGCTCCCTTTCCACAGCACCCAGCCGAGGTTGAAGTGGTAATCGGGGTCGGCGGAGTCGCCCTCGATGGCCCGGCGGAAATTGCGGGCCGCTTCCGGATCGCCCAGCCGGGCCCGGGCGGCGCCGAGGTTGTTGAACACCTCGTTTAGGGGCACTTCCGCGGCGACGGAAGCAAACGCCGCCCGCGCGCCCGCGAAGTCCGCCGCGTGGTAGCGGCACAGCCCTTCGAGGAAGCGCGCCTCGCGCGCGTTCGAGGCCGCCGCCTGGACGCCTTTGAACCATTCCGCCGCCACCGCCCAATTCTGCCGGTCCATGTGCAGCCGGCCGAGCTGAAAGCGCGGCTGCGAAAAGCTCTCGTCCAGGCGGGCGGCCTGCGTCAGGAAGCGGTGCTTCTGTTCGAAAGCGCCCGCCATGATGCCGCGGACGTAGTTCTCGATGGCGTCCAGACGCACCAGGCGCCAGCGCCGCTTGAATTCGGCTTCCCCGGCGCCGCCCTCCGGCCGGAGAAACTTGAGCACGTCCCAGGCCAGGTTCGCCTGGAGCGCCGCCAGTTCCGTCAGCTTTCCCGCGTGGCGGAACTCCCCGCTTTGGCGCAAGCGCTTGATGTCGATGACCCGCCCGCTGATTTCCACCCCGGGCGGCTGCGCGCCGCCCTTCGCAGCCGGCAGCGTCCTGAACTGCCCGTAGATCACGTAATCGGCGTCCAGAGCTTCGGCCACCCGGACCACGCTGGCGCGGGTGAGCACCGCGTCCTCGCGCAGCGAAAGCCGGCGGTAGACTTCCAGCCGGTCCTCCCGGCTGCTGACCACCAGCCCCTCGCCGGAGAGCGACTCGGACACCACCGCGGCCACACTCTCTCCCGCCCAGGTTAAATTCGGATTATCCGAGAGATTAAAGAAAGGGAGAACCGCCAGGGTTTCCGCAAATAGGGGACAAGTTATCAGGACAATCAACGCGGCTGACAACGCCGGGAACCGCTGCATCGCCTTCTCAGTCTAGCAGACGGTCCCCGGCGCCGCCGGAAGCGTCAGTTGTCGAACACCAGCCTGGTGCTGGTTCCACCCAGCCGGATCTCCTGGATGCGGAGCTTGCCATCGCCGTTGGCGTAGCGTACCGAGGTGGAACTGAACTTGGCATCCGCGTTTTCAACCTTCACCGAAGCCTCGACGGTCTGCTTGCCGCGCTTTATGACCACCTTGTTGTCGCTCAGCTCGAGCTTATACTCGCCTGGCTTCAGTTCGGTGCCGCTCACAACCGAGGGCTGGAACAGCGTGATGCGATGCGACGCGGCGCTCGCGGTTACGAGGGCCAGCGTGGCAAAACCAAGCAGCAACTTCTTCAGCATGTGAATTGGTCTCCTTGAAGGGTTATCAGGATCGTACCCGAGAATTAATACGGACTGAACGCGAATTGGTTCCGCGAAAATTCAGTTTTTTTTCGCGAAGCCCGCGATGTATCCATCGACGGCCTCCAGAACGGCGCTCCTGGTGCGGGCGTCGTCCCCGAAGGAATTATACCATAGCACCCCCTTCTCG
>CAKZVG010000116.1 GCA_937921835.1 uncultured Bryobacteraceae bacterium
CCGTTCGACCGCAACGGCTACAAGACCAACACCAGTTGCGGCGAACTGCTGAAGGAGCACGAAGCGCCGGTGAACGAACGCGTGCGCGCGCTGCGCGAGCGCCTCTACAACCAGCCCGCCGCCGAGTCGGCCTTCGACGACCGCGGCATGTTCAAGTCCCAGCCCGGCGCGCTGCCGCCCGCCATCGCCGCCGGGCGCGACGAGTATATCGAGCGCTATTGCGCTTTCTTCGGCGGCGGGGGACTGCGCGGCACGCGGCTGCTGGTCTACCAGCATTCGGCCGTGGGGCGCGACCTGCTGGTGGAAGTGCTGGCGCGATTGGGCGCCACCGTCACCGCCGCGGGACGCAGCGACGCCTTCGTGCCCATCGACACGGAGAACATCGGCCCCGGGCAGCTTGCCACCATCCAGGCGCTGGCCGATGAGGCGCGCGCCCCCTGCGGCGGTTTTGATGCCGTGGTCTCAACCGACGGCGACAGCGACCGCCCGCTCATCCTGGGCGCCGATCCGGCATCCGGCCGGGTGCGCTTCTTCGGCGGGGACCTGGTGGGGATGATCGCCGCCGAGTACCTGGGCGCCGGCGCGGTGGTGGTCCCCATAAGCTGCAACGACGGCATCGACCGCGGACCGCTGGCGGCGGTGCTGGAGCCGCGCACGCGCATCGGATCACCCTACGTCATCGCCGGTATGCGGGCCGCGGTGGAAAAGGGCCGCCGCGCCGTGTGCGGCTGGGAGGCCAATGGCGGGTTCCTCACCGGTTCCGATCTCGAGCGCCAAGGGCGCCGGCTGCCCGCGCTGCCGACGCGCGATGCGTTCCTCCCGATCTTGTGCGTGCTGGTCGCCGCCCGCGAGCGGGGCGTCTCGCTCGACGGGCTTTTTGCGGCCCTGCCGCGGCGCTTCAGCCGTGCCGCGCTGCTCCCGGAGGTGCCCCGCGAGGTGGGCCTGGCGATCGTCGAGCGCTTCACGCCCTCGCTCGAATCCGACCCCGCTCAGGTGCGGGAAGAACTCGCCGCCTTCTTCGGACCTGAGCACGGCTTCGGCCCCATCACCGGCATCGACTACACCGACGGCGTGCGCATCCGCTTCGCCGGCGGCGACGTCGCCCACATCCGCCCCTCGGGTAACGCCGACGAACTGCGCGTCTACGCGGTGGCCGATACCCAGGAACGGGCCGACGCCATCGCCGCCGCCGCTATCGCCGAGCCGGACGGGATCCTGCGGCGGCTGGAGAGGCTGGTCCGTGGCTGAGGACGGTCCGCTGCTGTTGCGCGGGGCGGTGCAACACTACGCCTGGGGCGGACGGGAGTTGATCCCGTCGCTGCTCGGCGTGGAGAACCCCGCCGGGCGGCCCTTCGCCGAACTGTGGCTGGGCGCGCACCCGGCCGCTCCCGCGCTGCTTGAAACGCCTGGCGGACCGCTTCCGCTCGACCGCTACATCGCCGCCCGGCCGGCGGAGACGCTTGGGCCGGCCGCGCCGCTCTTTGAGAATCGCCTCCCCTTCCTGCTGAAGGTTCTCGATGCGCGCTCCATGCTCTCCATCCAGGTCCACCCCGACAAGCGACAGGCCGAGGAGGGATTCCGGCGCGAGAACGGCGCGGGAGTGCCGCCCGGCGCGCCGCACCGGAACTACAAGGACCCGAATCACAAGCCCGAGGTTCACGTTGCCTTGAGCGAGTTCTGGATGCTGCACGGCTTCCGCCCGCTTGACGAGATCCTACGGCTCGCCGGACGTTACCCCGAGTTGTCCCCGCTTATGTCCGAGCGCGCCGCCGGGCTGCGCGAGATCTACACCCGCGCCATGAGCCTGCCGCAGGCAAGCGTGGACGCGCTGCTCAATCCTCTGATTGCGCGCCTGGAGCAAGGTCCGCCTCCCGCCAAGCACTCGCCGGATTATTGGGCGCTGCGCGCCGCGCGCGAGTTCCCGCTGCCCGGCGGAGGACGCGACCGCGGACTGTTTTCGATCTACCTGCTGAATCTCCTCCGGCTCGAACCCGGCGAAGGAACGTATCAGCCCGCGGGAGTGCCGCACGCCTATCTGGAAGGCGCCACCGTCGAACTGATGGCCAACTCCGACAACGTGCTGCGCGCAGGGCTGACCCCCAAGCACGTCGACGTGGACGAATTGCTCCGCGCCGTCTCGTTTGAATGCGGCGCGCCCGAGATCCTGCGGGGCGTCCCGGTCTCGGCGGCCGAGACCGCGTATCGCACCGCGGCCGAAGAGTTCGAGTTGAGCCGCCTCGCGCTTGCCCCCGGCGCGAGTTGCGCCGGCGTCTCGGCGCGCGGGCCGGAAATTCTGCTGGCCATCGAAGGGCAAGCGCTGTTGCGCGCCGGTAACCGGACTCTGGATCTGCCGCGCGGGAAGGCGGCCTTTGTTCCCTATGGCTGCCGCTACGTGCTCGAAGGCTCCCCGGCGGGCGCGCTGCTGTTCAAGGCGGCGCTGCCCGCCTCCTCCGCCAGGCCCCAATAGCGGATCCGGAGCCGGTCCGCGCTCACCCGCGGCGAGGACGGGGCCCCACACCTCAGGCACGCGTGGAAGGCCGGGTTGAGGATTCCGGTTGGCGGCGTTCGTAAAAGCTTACGTTAGCGTTAGAGGGCCCGGGGCCGAAATGCCATAATCGGGGTATGGCCGTCCGCCTGAAGGACATTGCGCGCGACCTGAACGTTTCCGTGGTGACGGTTTCCAAGGTGCTCCGCAATCACGGCGACATCTCGCGCGGGACGCGCGAGCGCGTCCTGAAGCGGATGAAGGAGCTGAACTACCGTCCGAACCTGGCGGCGCGCGCGCTGGTGACGGGGCGCACGCGCGCCATCGGCGTGATCGTTCCGGACCTGGTGCATCCGTTCTTTTCCGAGGTCGCCAAAGGCCTCTCGCGCGTGCTCCGCAAGAAGTCCTACGGCTTGGTGATTTCCTCCTCCGAGGAGGATCCGGAACTCGAACGCGACGAGATCGATCAGATGCTGGCGCGGCGCGTCGACGCGCTGGTGATCGCCTCCACGCAGTGGTCGGTGGAAAGCTTCCGCCGGGTCGAGGAGCAGGGCACGCCCTATGTGCTGATCGACCGCCGCTTCACCGGAATGAGCGCCAACTTCGTGGGCGTCGACGACGAGCGGGTGGGCGAACTCGCCACCGGGCACCTGATCGAAGCGGGCTGCCGGCGCATCGCCCACATTCGAGGCTCCGGGATCAGCCCCGCGCTGGGTCGGCTGGAAGGCTACCGGCGCGCGCTCGCGCGGCACCATTTGACGGTTCCGGCCGCTTACATCGTGGCGGGCGAATCGGCCGACGACGCCGGCCACCTCAGCGGCCGCCGCGCCATGCGCAAGCTGCTGGCGCTCAATCCGCGCCCCGACGGCGTCTTCTGCTTCAACGATCCGACCGCCATGGGCGCGCTCGAAGCGATTCTCGAAGCCGGCCTGCGCGTGCCGCACGATGTCGCCGTGGCGGGCTGCGGCAACGTCCACTACTCGGCACTGCTGCGCGTGCCGTTGACCAGCGTCGATCAGCAGAGCCGGCTCATCGGCGAACGCGCCGCCAAACTTGCCTTGAGCCTGGTGGAGGCCAAGGGCGCGCCAACCCGGCCCAGGACCGTGTTGCTTGAGCCCAGGCTGGTGGCGCGCGAATCCACCGCCAGAGGGAAGGAGACTGCAAACGTATGCCAATTGAAATGAAGACCGCGCGGGGACCCTTGCTGATCCGCCATGAAGGGGAAGCGCCCCAGGAACGCAGCACCTGCGGCTGGCGCCACCGCCTGATCAGCCGCGAGGACGCGGGAACTGGCGTGGCCGCCTGGGCGCACGCCGTCGATATCGACGGCGCAAAGGAACACTACCACGAGCGCGGGGCCGAGCTGTACTACGTTCTGGAGGGCGAAGGCAGCGTGGTGCTGGACGGCGTCGAGCATCCGGTGCGCAAAGGCTCGCTGGTGCACATCCCGCCTGGCGTGGTGCATGGCGCGCGCGGGAGGATGCGGGTGCTGGTGGTGGGCGTTCCCGATATCGCCGAGGACGACCTTTTCTTTCCGGAACGACAGCCAGAGTAAGGAGGTTACGACATGAGCGATGCAAGCCAAGTCAACCGCAGAGATTTCCTGGGCGCCGGACTGGCGGTGGCGGGCGCGGCCGGGCTGGCCGCGGCGCCCGCTGCCGGCAAGCGTCCGCTGCCATTCAACCCCCGCACCCACCAGGCGATGCCGGTCCACAATCTAGGCCAGACCGGCTACCGGGTGGGCATCCTGAGCCTGGGCGGCCAGGCAACGCTTGAGATCCCAGGTAAGGAGGCCGAGTCGGAAGCCATCATCAACCGCGCCCTCGACCTGGGCATCAACTACATCGATTCGGCCGCCGGCTACGGCAAGGGCGTCAGCGAGAGGAACATCGGCCGCGTGCTGGAGACCCGCCGCAAGGAGGTCTTCGTCACCAGCAAGACCGCCGACCGCACCTACGACGGCTCGATGCGCCTTCTCGATACGACGCTCAAGAACATGCGGACCGATCACCTGGACCTGTGGCAGATCCACAACCTGCAAACCAACGAACAGCTCGAGCAGATCTTCGCCGCCAACGGCGCCATGCGGGCGCTCGAAAAGGCCCGTGAACAGGGCGCGGCGCGTTTCCTGGGCGTGACCGGCCACTACGAGCCGAACGTTCTGTTGGAAGCGATCCGCCGCTTCCCCTTCGACACCATTCTGCTGGCCGTGAACGCGGCGGACCGCCACTACCTCAGCTTCATCGAGCACCTGCTGCCGGCGGCGCAGGAAAAGAGGATGGGCATCATCGGCATGAAAGTGGCCACGCGCGGGCGCGTGCTCTCCACCTGGACGCCGCCGCCGCCCGAGGAGCAGCCCGAACGCATGCGCACCCCCCGCCCGGGCGCGCTGACCATCCAGGAGGCGCTGGCCTACAACCTGTCGCTGCCGGTGAGCACGACCATCATCGGCGTCGACACCATCAAGCAACTCGAAGAGAACGTCGCCTTCGCCGCGCGCTTTACCCCGCTGAGCGAAACGCAGATGCACGAACTCGAGAAGCGGACCCTGCCCATCGTGCGGCAGGCGCTCTATTTCCGGCGCTGGGATCTGGGCGCCTGAAGGCGGGGGGTTCTCACCCCGCCAGCAGGAGGCGCACGTCCATCACGTTGGTGTTGGTGGGCCCGGTCTTAATCAGATCGCCGAGGGCGTCGAAGAACCGGTAGGAGTCGTTGCGCGCCAGGTACGCCCGCGCGTCGAGACCGAGTTCTTCCGCCCGCCCGATGGTCGCGCCGGTCGCCAGCGCGCCCGCGGCGTCGGTGGGGCCGTCGGTGCCGTCGGTGCCGCCGCTCAGCACCAGCACGTCCCGCATTCCCGCGATGTCGAGCGCGGCGGCCAACGCGAACTCCTGGTTGCGGCCGCCGAGACCCTGGCCGCGAATCGTCACCGTGGTCTCGCCGCCGGAGATGATGCAAGCGGGCGCTTTGAGCGGGCGCGAAGAGGCGCGCACCTCCTTGAGAATGGCGGCGTGCACGCCCGCGACGTCGCGCGTTTCGCCTTCGATGAACGTCGAAAGCACCAGCGCCCGGTAGCCCAGTTCGCGCGCCTTGCGCCCGGCCGCGTCCACCGCCAGCCGGTTGCTGCCGACGATCACGTTGTGGACCCGCTCGAAGGCCGGATCGCCGGTCTTCGGCGTCTCGGGGATCTCCCCGCGCACGCCCGCCTCGATGCGTTCGCGGACCGGCGCGGGCACGCGCTCGAGAATCGCGTACTTTTCGAGAATCGCGCGCGCGTCCGCGAAGGTGGAGGCGTCCGGAGCGGTGGCGCCGGAAGCGATGACGTCCAGGTTGTCGCCGATGACGTCGGAAAGAATCAGCGCGATCAGCGTCGCGGGCGCGGCCAGGCGCGCCAGTTGGCCGCCTTTCAAGCCCGAGATATGCTTGCGGACGGCGTTGATCTCGTGAATGTTGGCGCCGCAAGCCAGCAGCAGCCTGGTGGTGGCCTGTTTCTCTTCGAGCGTGACCGGCGCCGCCGGCGAGGGCATCAGCGCCGAACCGCCTCCGGACATCACCGCGATCACCAGGTCCTTCGGTCCCGCCTCGCGCACCAGATCCGCGATGCGCGCCGCGCCGCGCACCCCGTTTTCGTCCGGCACCGGATGGCCGCACTCGTTGATCTCCACCCGCTTGAGCCGCGCCAGGTGGCCGTACTTCACGTTCACCAGCCCACCCGCGACGCGCCGCCCGAGCACGCGCTCCACCGCCTGCGCCATGGCCGCGCTGGCCTTGCCCGCGCCGGTCACCAGCACGCGCTCGAAGGCGTCCAGCCGGTAGCGCCGCCTGCCCGCCAGCAGTGTCCCGCCATCCAGCTTCAGGAAGCGCGAAACGGCCTCCACCGGGCCGGCCGCCTTGAGCGCCGCCTGGAAGATGGCCAGAGCGTGTTTGCGAAGGTTCTTTTCCGTCATGAGGAGTCACCCGAAGATCGGCAGCGCGAGAATCGCCTCCACCACGCGCGAGGACTCCGGCCGCCCGGACTTGACGCGATAGTCCGCCAGCGCGTAAAAACCGGCGCGCGCCTCGAAAAGTTCGAAGAAGCTCTTGCGGCTGCGCGCCAGGGGCCGGTGTGGGTTTCCTTTCACTCTCTCCCAGAGGATCTCCACCGGGCAATCGATCCAGATCGAGACGCCGTTGCCGCGCAGCAGTTCGCGGTTGCGCTCGAGGGTGAACGCGCCGCCGCCCAGAGCCAGCACGGTCGCCGCGCCACAGCCGATCTTGCGCACGCGCGCCGTCAGGGCCGCGGTTTCGAGCCGCCGGAACCACTCCTCGCCGTCGACCGCGAAGATGTCGGCGATAGTGCGCTCCTCGGCGCTCTCGATGTCCTGGTCCAGATCGGCGAAGCTCCAGCCCAGAGCCGCGGCGAGCTGCTGGCCGACGGTGGTCTTGCCCGAACCCATGAAACCAACCAGGTAGATTCCGGGACTGCGTTTAAGCTCGAGGATCATCGCGGATTGCCGCGGAGGTTCCGGGACGAGATAATAGTACCATGCAAGAGGGCCTGCTGCCGCTGTTCCCCCTCAATACGGTCCTGTTGCCCGGCGCGCCGCTGCCGCTGCACATTTTCGAGGACCGTTACAAGGAGATGATCGGCGAGGCCATCCGCGAGAACAGCGAGTTCGGCATCGTGCTGGCCACCGACAAGGGCATCCTCAATATCGGCTGCACGGCGGTGGTGAAGGAAGTGATCCGCAAGTATCCGGACGGGCGGCTGGACGTGCTGACGGTCGGGTTGCGGCGCTTCGAGATCGTGCTGCTGAACGAAGAGAAGGCCTACCTGCGCGGCGCGGTGCAGTTCTTCGACGACGAGGACGAGACCCCGGCCCCGGAGTCGCTGCGCGAGGCGGCGCTCGAGGCCTGCAACGAACTGCGGCGCATTGAGGGCCAGGAGCCGGTGAAGGCCGAAGACGCCGATCCTTCGCAGCTCAGTTTCTCGCTCGCTCAGGCCGTGCCGGACCACGAATTCCGGCAGATGATGCTCCGTATGCGTTCCGAGACCGAGCGCATGAGACAGCTCGCCGAGTTCCTGCCGTTTTTCGCCGCTCGCCAGCAGCGCATCACGCACATCAAGCACGTGGCGCGCACCAACGGCTCCGGCCAGACCACCCCCAGGCTATAGCGCATGCGGAACGGCCGCCAGTTCCTCATCTTCGACGCCGACGACACGCTGTGGGAAAACAATATCTATTTCGAGCGCGCTTTCGAGGATTTCGTGGAATTCCTTGCGCATTCGACATTGAGCGCCGCCGCGGTGCGCGCCGTGCTCGACGAGATCGAGCTGGCGAACGCCCGCTCGCAGGGCTACGGTTCGCTCAGTTTCGGGCGCAACCTGCGCGAGTGCTACCGCCGGCTGGCCGAGCGCGAGATTCTGGATGGGGACCTGGATCGCGTGATGTCGTTCGCCACGCGAATTCTCGAAGCGCCGCTGGTGCTGATCGAGGGCGTGCGCGAAACGCTCGATGAACTGGTGCTGCGCCACGATCTGACGCTGTTCACCAAGGGACAGCCCGAGGAACAGACGTTCAAGATCAACCGCTCGGGGCTGGGCGTCTACTTCGGCCATACCGCCGTGGTGGCGGAGAAGAACGCCGATGCCTACCGGCGGCTGGTTGAAGAACGCGGGCTTGATCCGGCGCGCACCTGGATGATCGGCAATTCGCCGAAATCCGACATCAACCCGGCGCTCGAAGCGGGTCTCAACGCGGTCTATATCCCGCACGCCCACACCTGGGTGCTCGAAAAAACCGGACTGCGGCCCGCCGGACCGGGCCGGCTGCTGGTGCTCGAACGCTTCGCGGATCTCAGCGAGGTTTTTTGAGCGGCCCGGCGCCGCGCGGCCGCCGGGACACAATTCGCACCGGCGGGCTGGGTCACTCGGCCCGGAAGAGCATGAAGCGGCGGTCTCCCAGCGCCAACAGGCGGTCTCCGGCGGCGCCCAGCAAGCTGGAAATCCGCTCGGACGTCATGGGCGCCGCGAACTCCACCGGCGCCAGTTCGCCGGTGGCCTGGTCCAGCCGGAACACGCGCGGCCCTTTCCGCCCCGTGATCTGCCCGCTGATGTAGACCTGCCCGCCGAGCGTGGCGGCGGTCAGCCTTTCGAAGTCCGCAGCGGGCGGCGCGATCTTAATTCGCTTCAGAACCCGCCCGTCCAGGGAAAGCTCGATCCAGTCGTTCGTCCTGGGGAACAGGACGCTCATCTGTCCTTCGCCCGGCACGAACCAGCAGTTCTTGCACGGATCGAGCCGTGGCGGCGCCCCGAATTGCGTCTTCGGCAGCAGCGATTGAATCACGCGGCCCTGTGAATCGTAGCGCCGGATCACGTCATGCTCGGGCGCCGTGCGGGACGCCTCGTCGCGGACGCGCCCGGCGGTCCAGAGGCTTCCGTCCGGCGCGAAGGCGAGCGAGAAGACGGCATACGGGGACGTCTTCACCACGCGCACCAGATGGCCGGCCTTGCCGACCCAGACGATCACCGAACTCCATTGCTCCCCGGCGCCCACCGCGGAAGCCGCGACGGCGATGCCGCCGTCCGGTCCCGCCGCCGCCTGCGCGATTTGGAACCGCTTCACCCCTGGCAGCGCCAGAGTGGCCTCAGTGAGAGTGCGGCCGGCCATGTCCGTGGTCCACACCATGGAAGTGTGGAAATCATCGCTGGCAATCAGCCCGCCGCCAAATTGCGGGATCCCCGGCCCCAGCCTTTCGGCGAAAAACTCCCGCTCGATATGCAGTACTGGCGTCCGTTCGGCGGCCTGCGCCAACACCACACAATTTGCCGCCGCCAGCAGGTATGCGCATAACCGGTTCATGGCCGTTACTTCCTCTCCTTCCTACTCTCTGACGCCCCTTATCCTCCCACCGTGCAGCTTTGCTCAACGCAGGAGTCGCACGGATGACAAGTGGTGTGTCCGTTGTACCTCCAGCCATCGTATGCCCAAGCTGTGTTTGGATCACTGTAATGCCACTTGTAATACTCGGCGCCGCACCCCGGCTAGGAATCGCTACACCATAAGTATCGAAAGGTCATGTATGCTCCTGCACAATCGCCGGCCTGGCATGAACTGGCGTGCGCCACTTCAGTGAAAGGCTGGGGCAATGCCTGCCATAGGGTTTTGGATTCGCCGGCCGGGCAGTTCCTTTTGGGCTTGCGAGGGGGCTTCGCCTCGATCCGAATACTAGCGGGGCCGAAGACCGAGGCCGCGGCCTTTCCCTGCTCATCCACGATCGTCGTGGAGGTCTTTACCGGGAGGTCGGCGGTTAAGTCACGGCTGCCGATGAGCGCCGCGGTCCCGACCAATAGCGCCGCGAATCCCAAGCCGATTATCGCGCTGAGTGAAGAACGAAGTGGCTTTCTGTTCATGATTAAACTATAAACAGGAATACCATAACCATCAATCTAAACCATTGTAAAAGTTCTATGTAATAGCGCTGACATCGCGGTCTCTGAACATATCATCAGACGCGGCAAATTCGCCGCATGTGGCGCAGGGGTTCTCCTGACAACTGCGGAAAGTCGATCAATTAGCCGCTTGAGACATCCATGACAGACTCGGCATTATCCTGCTTGACGAAGCGGTGCTGGCTGGATTCCGGCCTGACCCCGTTCACGAAGGGGCAGCCCGAGGAACAGAAGTTCAAGATCGGCCGTTCGGGGCTCGACGGCTACTTCGGCCACACCGCCGTGGCCTTTCAGAGGAACCCCGGCGCCTGCCGGCGGCTGGTGGATGACGGCGGGCTCGATCCGGCGATCAGGGCGGGCCTTAAGGCGGTGCTCATCCCGCACGCGCACACCGGGGTGCTCGAAAACCCGCTCTGCGCCCCGCCGGACCGGGCCGGTACGTGCGCGCTCCTTCCCGCCCGTCCTCCAGGGCGGGATTCAGTAGTTGAAGCTCTTGGCGATCACCGGGAGCGCGGCGGCGATTTCGAAGCGCAGGCGCGCGTGGGCCTCGCGCAGGGCTTGCTCCACGGCGGCGGGCGTGGCGGCGCGGGCGAAGATGAATCCCAGGTAGCTGTTGCCTTCGGGCAGCGGAACCAGCCGCTGGCCTTCCTTGGCGGTGATGATCAGCTCGTCAACGCCCGGCGCCGCGCGCGCCTCGTCCACGCCGCTCACCGAAACATAAACGCCGTCTTTTGGAATGGGGATCATCATTACCCCGGAGGCCGGGTCGGCGGGGCAGGCGCTAGAGACGTCCTCTCCCACGGCGTGGCGCAGCACCAACTCCTCCAGCGGCACGGGCGCGGCGGCGCCGGGCAGGCGGAAGCGCAGCGCCTTGGCGCACAGGCCGCCGATCGGACGCGCGGCGGCCTCCAGAATCCACACCCCGCCTTCGTTCGCGCGCATTTCGGCGTGCACCGGACCATGGCGCAGCCCGAGCGCGGTGACCGCCTGCTGGGCGGCGCGGCGCAGCGAATCCTGAAGCGGGATTGGCTCGCGCGAGGGCGTGGTGTAGACCGTCTCCTCGAAGTAAGGCCCGGCGAGCGGATCGGGCTTGTCGAAGATGGCGAGCGTCTGGAGTCTGCCCCTCGTGAGGAGTCCCTCAATGGCGAACTCGCGCCCTTCGATGTAGCTCTCCACTTGCAGATAGCGGTCCTGGAGGCGGCGGCGCTTGCGCAATTCGGGCGCGTCCAGAATTGCCCGGATGCGCTCGAAAGCGGCCGTGAATTGCTCCGGCGTATCGGCGCGGATGACGCCGCGGCTGGCCGAAAGCCCCAGGGGCTTGAGCACGCACGGGTACGGCACCGCATGCGCCTCCCGCCGCGGGTGGCCGTCGAGCGGCACGCGCCGGTACCAGGGCACCGGCAGGCCCGCGTCCTGAAAGCGTTGCCGGGCGAGATACTTGTTGCCCGCCGCCTCGGCCGCGTCCGGCGGATTGCCGGGCAGTTTGAGCCGGGCAGCCGCCACCGCCGCCAGCCAGGCGGGCCGGTCGCCCAGCCCCAGCACCGCCTCGAAGGGCGCCGTGCGCGCCTCGCGCAGTAACTCGCCGAGCGAGGCCGGATTCTCGAAGCGGACCGCGCGTGAGTGGTCCCGCCACGGGTCGTCCATGTGGCGGCAGCGGTCCGTGCCCAGCACCGCTTCCAGACCCAGGCGGGCGGCCGCTTCCGCGAACATGCGCGTCTGGTAGCCGGTGGTGGCGGCGAGAATCAGAACCCGCTTGGCGCCCGCCATAACGGCTCAGTGACAGGCCTCGCAGGCACAGGTTTTGCCCCGTACCGCTTCCACGCCTTCGCGGGCGATGATCGGCGTCATGATCAGTCCGGCCACGGGATCGGCCCACCACCAGCCGAGCAGTGCGTTCAGCAGCAGGCCGCCCAGCAGAATGGCCGACAGGTACATGCAGAACTCGGTCTGCTTGGCGTCGGCGCGCATGGCGCCGCTGTTCAGGCTGCGGGCGACGCGCCGCTTGGCGCGCGCCAGCAGCGGCATGACGATCACCGATGCCGCTGCCAGCAGGATCCCCACCAGGCTTGGTGAAGGCGCTCTCCTTTCCACCAGCAGTTCCGCCGATTCGTACGCCACATAGCCCGCCAGCGCCAGGAAGCAAACGCCCACCACGCCGAGCGAAAGCCGCTCGACGCGTTCCCTTCTCACGGAGTCCCACTCGTGGTTGAGGCGCCACAGGAGCGCCCCCGCCGAAGTCACCTCGATCACGCTGTCCAGCCCGAAGCCGACCAACGCGACGCTTCCGGCGGCGGCGCCCGCGGCGATCGCGATCACCGCCTCCAGGCTGTTCCAGGCGATGGTGAAGTATTCGAGCCGCCGTCCCCTGCGCACCGCGCCTCCGCGCTCGGCGGCTGCTCCGGGCTGCGGCGTCATCAGTGATCTGGTCAACATCCCCAGCTTAACGGATGCAGCCGGCCCGGCGGCGATTCAGCGATGGCGCCGCGCTGCGGCGGCGGTGCGCTAGAATCCGGGAAGTGATGCTTTTTCGCAGTCTGCTCGCGCTCCTGCTGTTGGCCGCCTCGGCGGCGGCGCAATCCCGGGCGGTGGGATTCTCCTCTCACTGGGCCCACTTCGACCCGCTGAAGGCCCCGCGCAGGCCCGTCGGACCGTCCTATGAAGGCTTGGTCCCCTTCCGCACCTCGATCCCGCTCGACGAATACATGAAACGGAAGTCCTCGATTCCGTTTCAGCCCCTGCCGGGTGGTCCCACCCTTCAAACCCGCGATTTCACAGGCCGCCGCACGCCGGATCCGGCGCCCCGGCTCCCGCTGCTACTGGCGCCCACCTCCAGCTTCGAAGGCGTGCAGCAGACCAACCTGGTGCCGCCCGATCCCGATATCGCGGTGGGACCCGAAGAGATCCTGATGTCGGTGCACTCGGCCGTGGCGCGCTTCACCAAGGACGGCTCGCAAACCAACTTCACCACCTATCAGGAGTGGTTCAGCGCCTTGCTGCCCGTGGTCTGTCCCTACGGAACGCAGTACTGCCTCTTCTACGATCCCAGCATCCGCTACGATCCGCTGCACGGCCGCTTCCTCATTGTTTGCCAGTCCAACGACTTCATCGGCGGCAGAACCTTCTTCATGATCTCGGTGTCCAATGGCCCCACTTACGCCGGGGGATGGCGCAACTGGGCGCTGCCGGGCGAGCCCAACGGCACCACGCCCACCAACCTGGTGCTCGATTTTCCGCAGTTCGGCTACGACAACGAGGCCGTCTACCTCTCCGGCAACATGTTCGACCTGTTCAACATCCTGAAGTACGCCAAGCTCCGCATCCTGAAGAAGTCCGAACTCTATAACCCCGCCACGCAGACCCTGACTTACCAGGACTTCTGGGACCTGAAGAACGCCGACGGCACCACGGCGACTTCGCTGCGCCCGGTCTGCGTGCGCGGCCGCGCGGGAGCCCCCGGCGCGCCGGGCATCATGCTCAACGCCTCGGACACCGCCAATGCCGACTACCTCACGCTGTGGCGGATTCTGAATCCCACCAGCGCCGCTCCCACGCTCGAACGGACCACGCTGCCGGGGCTCTGGCGGTACACCTACCCGCAGTTCGCCCCGCAACTCAATTCGCCCGCCCGGATCGATCCCGGAGACACGCGGATCCAGAAGGCGATCCTGCGGAACGGCGTCGTGTTCACGGCGCGCGGCACCGGTTACGCCGAGGATCCCACCACCGTCACCTACGACCGCATCGATCTGGCCTCCAACACGGTCACCCTGCAAACCCGCATCTCGAACGGGCACTTTTTCTTCCCCGCTTTTGATGTCCCCGCCAGCAACGGACCCGGCAACGCCGTGCCCGCGCCGCTCATCGCCGGCACCACCACCGGCGAGAACGGGCAGTTGGCGTATCCCGGCATCCGCTTCGTCAAGGCCGGCGAGGACATTTACGCGCGCACCTCGCGCTGGGGCGATTTCTTCGGGGGGTCCGTGGACCCCGTGAACGGAGGACTCTGGGTGAGCGGAGAGTACGCCAAGACCCGGGCCGATTCCGCGGGCCGCTGGGGCACCTGGATCGCCCTGTTTCCCTGGGACACCGCCCAGGCCTTCGCCGACGTGCCGCCGTCCAGTCCGTTCTTTCACTTCGTCAACGTGATGAAGCTGTGGAGCATCACCGCGGGCTGCTCGGCCAGCGAGTATTGTCCCGCCGCGCCCGTCACCCGCGGCCAAATGGCGGTGTTTCTCATCCGCGCCATCTTTGGCGAGGGCTTCAGCTACCCCCAGGCGCCGTACTTCAGCGACGTGCCAGCCACGCATCCGTTTTTCGCCGACGTTCAGAAGTTGCGGGAGCAGGGCATCACGGCCGGTTGCTCGGCGACCGAATACTGCGTGGACCGGCCGATCACCCGCTGGGAGATGTCCGTCTTCGTGGTCCGCGGCAAGCTGAAGTCGCTGCACGGGGACGATTTCCAGTTCCCGCAGACCGCCTATTTCACCGACGTGCCCGCCAGTGATCCGCGCTTCAAGTTCGTTCAGAAACTGCGCGAGCTTGGAATTACGGCCGGCTGCTCGGCGAGCGCCTATTGCCCGGCGGATCCCGTCACGCGCGAGCAAATGGCGGTCTTCATCGTGCGCGCCTTTTTGAACTGACGCCGCGGCGCGCCTACTCCGGCGGCAGTTCCCGCACCTCTCCGGAGGCCAGCGTCAGCCGCCCCTCCTCGTAGCGTCCTTGCGGCGAGCGCGACCACTCGAGGCGCCGCCCGCCGCGCAGTTCGACCGCCGCCTCGACCTCGCCCGCCCGCAGATAGAATCCGTACCGCGGCAGCGTGCGGCCTTCCACCGTCCAGGGCGCCGCGCCGCGGTTGACCCACACCCGCGCCCCCCGCTCCCAGCGCACGTGTTGCCGGTGGATGTCGCCGCCGGCGAACTCCACCGCCGCGATGCGGTCCAGCGCCAGCGCCCGCATGGCGGCGTCCAGCAGCCAGTGCTTGCGGATCACGTTGCGGCTGAACGCCTGCGGCGCCATCGCGGGTCGGCCGGTGAGCACCTCCACCGACATGTAGTCGTCGCTGTAAGCGCCATGCTCCTTGGCATCCAAGCCCGCCGCGTAACGGCCCTCGTAGCCCGCGCCGTGCAGAATGAACTTGTCGTGCCAGGCGGCGTCGATCCAGGGAATGCGTTCGGAGTCGGCGCACTCGATGCGCCAGGTGAAACTCGCCGCCTTGGGATCCACCCGCAGATGCTGCGCGTCGGCGCCGTCGAGCCAGCCGATCAGCTTGTCGTGTCCGGCTTCGGAAAGCTGCGGCGCGCCGCCCAGGTGCTCCCGAATCCAGGCGAAGATCTCGCCCCAGGCGTGCTGCGTCACCAGCCGTGAGGCGAACTTCCCATCCCCGGTCCAGTAGTCGTAGGGCGCGGTCGAGGACCAGACGTCGATGAAGTATGCGGTTGGCGCAAAGCCTTCCTTGATCAGTCCGAGATTGCGTTTGACCAGCGGCAGCAGGCGGTCCGGACGCGCGCGGTAGGACTGCGCTTCGCGGCCGTAGTTGAACCAGGCGCGGAAGGGCGCGCCGTTCTGGCGGAACACCACGTTGCCGTAGCTGAAGCCCTCCGCGTCCGGATAGAGGTCGATATAGTTGTCGTGCGGCGCGAACAGCGTGCCGCTTCGCTTGCAGGTTTCCACCAGCCGCCGGAATTCCTCGAGCGTGCCCAATTGCGGATCCGGCGGATAAACGTCCGGCAGGCGGTAATCGTAGCCCCAGCGCTGCCAGCGGTGCCAGACCACCAGCGCGTCCTTTACGCCATATTGCGCGGCGCGCTCCAACGCCTCCGCGCTCTCGCGGTAGCGTCCCGACCAGAGGTCGAAGGTGAAGCGGCCGGCCAGCTTCGCAACCCCCGGCGAAGGCTGGCGCGTGTCGCGCTCGCGCAGCGTTTTCACGGCGGCGAAGACTTCCGCGGCGGGATAGAACTCGATGGTCTGCGCGTGCGGCGTGACCAGGCTATAGAGGCGCGCCCGCGGGTCCACCTCGAGCGCGTCGGGAATGTCCAGCGAATGCTGGACCATCGCCTGCCCGTTGGCGAAGTCGAAACCCACGAAGGAAGTCGCCAGGTTGTGGCCGTTGTAGGCCAGCCGGAAGGCTTGCGGGCGAACGATGACATTGCCCGGACCGGCGTACACGCGCACCGCCTCTTCACTCCACTCCCCAGCCGAAACCCCTTCGAGATAGAGTTGGAACCAGGGCTGCGGCGCGGGAGCGTTCTCCAGCCAGAAGCGCGCCGCCAAAGCGGCGCCGTCCGCGTTCAACTCGACCAGCACGTCGAAATTGCCGGCCCAGTTGCGGAAGCGGTGCCGCACCCGCCGCCCGGCGGCCGCCGGCTCCTCGCGCGCCTCGATCAGCTCCGACGCCGAGCGCGGATCCTCCAGCGCGTCGCCCGCCGCGCGCACGCGGAAGCCATGCAGGAACAGGCGCCGGCCGCCGCACAGGAAGCCGATGGGTGCGTCCAGCAACCCCCGCGCGCCCGGCCAGAGCCGCACCTGGCAACCTCCCGCCTGTCCGAGCGTGTGGAACGCCGCCCCTTCCGGCGGAAACGCGGATGCGCGCGCCGCTTCGCCCGCCACCACGCTGGGCTCGCCCCAACTCGCTTCGCCCGACGCGCCGCGCGCTTCAAGCCGCAGCCAGATCGCTTTCCCGGCGAATTTCGCCAGGTCCACCTGCGCCGCCTGCCAGCCGCCGGCCGCTCCACGCCCCTCGTACAGCGTTTCCCCGGCGCCGCCCTCGAAGGGCGCGGCTTCGACGCGGAAC
>CAKZVG010000117.1 GCA_937921835.1 uncultured Bryobacteraceae bacterium
ATCGAGCACATCGAGTCGCAGACTCTGGCCGGCATGGGTGTGATCAAGATATTTTTCCATCCCGGCACGCCGGTGGATGCCGCCGTCGCCCAGATGACCGCCATCTCGCAAACGGTGACGCGGCAGATGCCGCCAGGCGCCACCCCGCCGCTGATCCTGCGATTCAACGCCTCCAGTGTCCCGATTCTCCAGTTGGGGCTCGGCGGGCAGGGATTGTCCGAACAGGCGCTCTACGACATCGGGGCTAACTTTCTCCGCACCCAATTGGCGACCGTGCAGGGAGCTTCGGTGCTCCAGCCCACCGGCGGCAAGGCCCGGCAGATCATGGTGGATCTCGATCCGAAGGCGTTGTACGCCCGTGGCGTCTCGCCGGCCGATGTCGCCTCGGCCATCAACCTGCAAAGCCCGATTCTGCCCGCCGGTGTGGCGAAGCTCGGCGAGCGGGAGTACAGCGTCCGCCTGAACAACAGTCCCGACGTGGCGGAGCTTCTGAACGACGTTCCGGTGCGCCAGCAGGGCCCGGCCACGGTGTATCTGCGCGACGTGGCGCAGGTTCGCGACGGCGGAGCGGTTCAGATGAACATCGTCCGCCAGGACGGCCGCCGCGGGGCACTGCTTTCGATCCTGAAGACCGGCTCCGCGTCGACACTGGACATTGTGCAAAAGGTCAAACAGGAACTGCCGCGTATCCTCTCCACCTTGCCGCCAGAACTCGACGTCCGGTTTTTGCTCGATCAATCCCTGTTCGTGCGGGCCTCGATCAACGCGGTCCTGTTCGAGGCTCTTCTGGCCGCCGTCCTGGTTTCGCTCATGATCCTGCTGTTTCTCGGGAGCTGGCGCAGCACCCTCATCGTCTGCACCTCGATTCCTCTTTCGATCCTGACGTCGCTCATTCTGCTCCACTATCTCGGCCAGACCATCAACGTGATGACGCTGGGCGGGCTGGCGCTGGCGATCGGAATTCTGGTGGACGAAGGCGTCGTCGCCATCGAAAACATTCACCGGCACTTCGCCCTGGGCAAGTCGATGGTCAGAGGGGTCCTGGACGGCGCTGGCGAAATCGCTGTTCCTGCACTGGTTTCCGCTCTCGCCATATCCATTGTCTTCGCGCCCGTGGTGCTGCTGACGGGAACGGCGAAGTACCTTTTTCAGCCCCTGGCCATGGCGGTGGTGTTCGCCATGCTGGCTTCCTGGCTGCTTTCACGTACGCTGCTGCCCACGATGGTCTGGTACATGCTTCGCCCGGAACTGAAGCTTTACCGCGGCGAGCGAGGCCATGGCGAAAGCGGGCCGGGACCCCTATGGAGAGTCCACTACTCCTTCCAGCGAGGTTTTGAGCGGTTCCGCGAAGGTTACCGGAACGCCGTGAGCTGGGCGCTGGCTCATCGTGCGGCCGTGATTGCCGTTTTCGTCCTGTTTTGCGGCGGCTCAGTCTTCCTCGCGACGCAGCTTGGGCAGGATTTCTTTCCCTCGGTCGATGGAGGGCAACTGCGGCTTCATGTTCGAACCGCCGCCGGGACCCGGTTGGAGGCAACCGAAGAAGCGTTCGCCAGGGTCGAAGACAAGATCCGCGAGATCATCCCGCCCTCGAAGCTGGACACGATTCTCGACAACATCGGCCTGCCGGTCCTGCCGATCAACATGGCCTACACCGATTCGGCCACCATCGGCTCCGGGGATGGCGAAATCCTGATTTCCCTGAAGCGGGACCGCAAGCGGGGCGAGACGTGGGAGTATGCGCGGCGCCTCCGGCAGGAGCTGCCGGCCGCTTTTCCCGGCATGACCTTCTTTTTCCGCTCCGCCGACATGGTCAGCCAGATTCTCAATTTCGGAATCCCCGCGCCCATCAACATTCAGGTGGCCGGGCGGAATCTAGAGGCCAACTTCCGGATCGCCAGAGAGATTGAAAGGCGTCTCCGGCGTGTGCCCGGAGCCGTCGATGTGCGGCTGCATCAGGTGCTGGATGCGCCGGAACTGCGGATCAACGTGGATCGAACCCGGGCCGGACAGATGGGGCTCACGCAGCGGGAGATCGCCAACAGTGTATTGGTTTCGCTCAGCTCCAGCGGGCAGGTCTCTCCGAACTACTGGCTCCATCCCCAGACGGGGGTCAGCTATCTGATTGCCGTTCAGACGCCGGAATACCGCATCACCGAGATGGACGAAATCCGGAATATCCCGCTGGTGTCCACGAAAGCCGGACCGCCGCAACTGCTCAGCAACCTGGCGGTCACGGAGCGAAGGGTCTCGCCGATGGTGGTCAGTCACTATAACGTGCAGCCGGTACTGGACGTTTATGCGGCGGTGCAGGACCGCGATTTGGGGAGTGTGGCCAGGGAAGTGGACAGGATCGTGGATGAGGTTCGCGGCAAGCTGCCGCGCGGCTCCTTCATCCAGTTGCGCGGACAGATGGAAACCATGCGCGAATCGTTCCGCGGGCTGGCCGGCGGCATGCTTCTGGCGGTGGCTCTGGTCTACCTGGTCATGGTGATCAACTTCCAGAGCTGGCTGGATCCTTTCATCATTCTGACGGCGCTCCCGGGCGCGTTTTCGGGCATTGTCTGGGCGCTGTATGTGACGCAGACCACCATCAATGTTCCCTCGCTCATGGGCGCCATCATGAGCATCGGCGTGGCGACGGCCAACAGCATCCTGCTGGTCACCTTCGCCAACCAGCGCCGTGCCGAGGGGTTGCCCGCAACCGAGGCCGCGCTCTCGGCGGCCGCCACGCGGCTTCGCCCGGTGCTGATGACCGCCGGCGCCATGATTCTGGGCATGCTGCCCATGTCCCTGGGGCTGGGAGAGGGGGGCGAACAGAATGCCCCGATCGGGCGGGCGGTGATCGGCGGTCTGCTGGCGGCGTCGATCGCCACGCTGTTTATCGTGCCGGTGGTCTACAGTTTCTTGAAGGCGAGGGTGCGCGCCCGCCCGGCGGAAGAAGATGCGGAGATGCTTGGATGAAGATGGAGACAGAGACGAATCAGAACGAAGCGGCCCGCCCCGCCCCGCCAAAACGTCCCGGCAGCAAAGGGCTGATCGCCGCCATCCTCGCGCTTGTGGTGCTGGGCGGCTTGTGGGCCTTGGGCTATTGGCCGCGCGCGGCGCGCTCGCGGCAACTGGCCGCCGCCGCTCAGGCCCAGCAACACGCCTTGCCCGCGGCGACGGCCGTTCCCGCCAGGGAGGCTCCGGCCGAGGTGGAGATCAGCTTGCCGGGCACCATTCAGGCCGAGATCGAAACCCCGGTCTTCGCGCGGGCCGATGGCTACATCAAGCGGCGTCTGGTTGACATCGGCGACCGGGTCAAAGCCGAACAGGTCCTGGCCGAGATCGACTCGCCGGAGTTCGAGCAGCAGATCCGGGAGGCGGAGGCGGCGGTGCGCCGGGCGCAATCGGCCCTGCGGCAAGCGCAAGCGGCGCACCAGCAGGCCCTTGCCAACCTGGGCCTGGCCGAAGTCACGGCCAAGCGGTGGCAGGTGCTGGTCGACAGAGGCGTGCTTTCCAGGCAGGACGGCGATGAGAAGCGGTCCGCTTATGAGGCGCGCCGGGCGGACGCGGCCGCCGCTGAAGCCAACGTGCAGGCTGCCCGCGAAAACATCGCAGCCACCGAAGCCACCTTGCAGCGCCTGCGGGAATTGCAGGCGTTCCGCCAGGTGCGCGCCCCCTTCGCCGGCGTGATCACCGCGAGGACTATCGACGTTGGCTCACTGGTCAGTGCGGGCAGCGGCAGTTCGCTCCGCGAGATGTTTCGAATCGCCCAAATCCAGACCTTGCGCGTGTTTGTTCAGGTACCCCAAAGCGAAGCCGCCGCCATCCGGGTTGGATTGGCGTGCAGCGTGGAGGTGGAAGAGCACCGCGGGCGCCGCTTTTCGGGCCAGGTCAGCCGCACCTCGAATGCGCTCGATCCCGTATCCCGCACTCTGCTCACCGAAGTCCGGACGCCAAATCCGGAAGGGTTGCTCCTGCCGGGAATGTACGCGACGGTGCATTTCCAGTTGCGCCGCAACAACCCGCCGCTGCTGATCCCCGCGGCCGCCTTCCGCAACACGGCCAAGGGCCCGCTTGTCGCCACGCTCGGGGAAGGCAACAAGGTTCACATGGTGCGGGTGAAACTGGGACGCGACTATGGAGCGCAGATCGAGGTGCTCGAAGGATTGAAACCCGGCCAGAAAGTGATCACGAATCTCACCGATGAGATTGCCGAGGGCGTCCGGGTCCGGCCGGTCGCTCCCGCGAAACCAGCCGCCGCGAAAGAGGGAGGACCGGCCCGATGAGAGGCTTCCTTCTGTTCGCGGCGGGCCTCCTCGGGGCCGCCGGACTTGGGGCGCAACCCGGCGAGGATTCGCCGCGGCTGGCGTCGTTGGTGCGCGGCGGAACCGCCTATCTTTCCCTGCGCGACGCCATCGCGCTTGCCCTCGAGAACAACCTCGACGTGGAGGTGCAGCGCCTGGGCCCTCGCTTTGCGGAGACCGAGTTCAACCGAGCCCGGGCCGGAGCACTGCCGCGTGCAATTCCGCTGTCGGTGCGTGAGGGACCCAAGAGCGTAAGCACTGTGGCGGACGCGCTGGCCCCCTCTCTCGGCCCCGGACCGGAGACCAACCTGTCCATTGCCGGCCAGATTGCGTTGAGCACCGGGCGCTTGCCGCCTTCGCTCGACCCGGTCCTCACCGGCAAGATCCGCCAGGATCATCTCACGGCTCCGCAATTGAATTCCTTCATGGTGGGGACGTCGGCGCTGGTGACCGACGCCACCACGGCCAACTTCGGATGGAGCCGAGGCTTCCTCACCGGCGCGGAAATCAGCGCCGGTTGGGACAACAGCCGCCAGGCTCACAACCATCGCCGCTACGACCTGAAGCCGTTCAATACGTCCTCGTTCGGGATTGCTTTCACCCAGCCCCTGCTGCGGGGGTTCGGGCGGACGCTGAACGCCCGCTTCATCCGTATCGCCGCC
>CAKZVG010000118.1 GCA_937921835.1 uncultured Bryobacteraceae bacterium
CCGCGGCGTGTCGCATCTCGGTCACCCACCGCTGAACGATCTGCCAATGCCGCAACTGGTCCTGCTCCCGCCACGCCAGGTGCCAAAGCCCCACGCCGATCCACCAGCGCGTTCGGGCTCCCAATCGGGCGACCGGTTCCAACCACTCCGCCCACCAAGGGGCATTGCCGGGAAGGATCGCGCTGCTGTCCGCCCAGTAGCCCGCCGGTCCCAGGGAGTTGATCAGTTCGTGGAGGGAATAGCGGGTCCGGTCGAAGTAAGGTGCCGCAAAAACCCGTTCAAGTTCGAGCGTCTTCGCCATCGGTTCCAGAAACCCGACCGACTGCCAGCCTCGCTGGATGGCGGCCAATTGTTCATCGGTCCAGCCGTCATGCTGCAAGGCGTCCCAAGTTGTGCCCGCTCCGATCGCCGCCACCGCGATTCCCACGAGGTCACCGATCAACAGGCGATCTTGCTGACACAACGCCACCAGCGCCGGGAAGCCGACCAGGTTTTCCGTTGCTTCCGCCAGGTCGCCTTCGCGCAGCGCCAGCAGCGTGGCGGCCGACAGCGCCTGCGCGAGGGTTTTGAGACGTGGCACGTGGGGTATTGGCAAGTCAGCGCCGCGGTCGTAGTCCAATTTCACGAACCACGCGTGATTCGTCAGGTCAGCGCGTAGCGGGGCGAGAGCTTCGCGCATGGCTGCGATCTGCGGCGCCACGTTGGTCCAATAGACCCGATTCTCTCCGTCGCGCCACCCATCCAACCGCGAGACGCAACGCGCCTTGCCGGGCGCAACCATCGTCATCGCGCTGGGCGCATCCCTCGGCGCGAAGACCGCAGAGAGCAGAGCGACCAACTGGTCGGGGGTCAGGACGCGGACGGCGGGGTTCGTCGGCATCGGGGGAGCGACCTCCCCGAGCGAGAGCGGCTCGCCCGCCGCGCGCATTCGGGCCTCCCACGCGCGCAAGGCACGCACCCCGCGCACCCGTTCCTCGACGATGGAGGCCGCCAGCAGGCCGATCGCGACGACGGCACCGATCAGAAGGCGCTTGTGGATCTTCTTCATCCGCACCGTTCCAATAGAGCGGGCCCGGCGCGGTTCGTCACGGCGAAATCAGTCAACACGCGCCGGCGACTGTGAACCAACCCCCGCCTCGTCACCTCGGCGGCTACCAACGACGTCGCCGCCGTCGTAAGACGGCGGACGATCCGCCTCCTGACATCGGCGGCTACAGGGATGGGCGGCTACGCATCGTTTGCGAGCAAGGGCGGAGGCCTGGAGGGGGGCGGCTCAGCTTCACGAGCTTTCATGTAAAGCTTCCAAAAGTGCTCCCAAAAGCCCTCTTCCCAGGGCCGCAAGCGGGGATAACCCGGCACGATCGCCCCGCAGAATGGCCACGCCGAGACCTCGGCCACCAACTCCGCCTGTACCGGGTTCGCCAAGACGTAGTGGCAGGTTGCCGCGAAGGTGTTGCGCAGTCGTTCTTCCGAGCGAAGGACGTGGTCATGCGCTTGATGCTGCCTTTGACGAGCCTTGCCCAGTGCCGGCTCGAGTTCTCTCCGCAGGAACTTCATGGCATTGAGTTCGTCGCTCTCTCGTTGAAGGCCCATCCAGACCAGATGCAGGTGATCGGGCATCAGGCGATACGCCGGACTCCAGAGGGCATAGCGGGCGGCGGCGTGCAGCATCAACTCGCGAAACAGGGCGTGGAAGTTGGGCGTCAACCAGCCCCGCGCGCGGTGCTCATCGGTGTTCGTCCAGAGAACGACGGCGTAGCCCTGGTAACGATGCCGTGGCAGACGCGGCAAATTGCCCTTCGGCTCGGAGGCCATAGGGGAGAGTAGTCGCTGGAAAGATTCGAAGAAAGCCCGTGTCCGCCTCGTCACCTCGGCGGCCACGCAGGCAGTAGCCGCCGTCGTCAAGACGGCGGACCCATCAGAATGCCACTCGCCCATTTCCCTCTGGGCGAGCTGGCGCCGGCCGCTTGCGTCGGAGGTCCTTTCCGCCTTTCACTTCAGCGGTGCGTTTGTCCGCCTCGTTACCTCGGCGGCTACGAGCCAACCGCGTAGCCGCCGTCGTAAGACGGCGGACGATCCGCCTCCTGACGTCGGCGGCGACGAGTCGCGGCCAGCGCAGGCGCCACCGCGTTTATACTCCGCCAATATACTTGCGGTCCTCCCAGACCGCGCGAAGCGACGCGAGGTTGCGGCGATCGAGAAGGTGTTTAGCGGCGTCCACCAGCTTGCCGCGTTTGAGGCTTTGCCAGGCGTCGTGGACGCTCACCGCGGCGAACTGGAGCACGCTGGGGTCGCGATAGCAGTCAATCATGCACCGCGTGCAGCCGTCTCGGATCAGCTTCGAGGCATCGAAGTCGTAGATGTTGCACATCGGCGTTTCCCAGTAGTGACAGCGGTAGAGATCGAGCTTCCAGTCGAGGTAGAAGTACTTGAACCCGCCCAGGCAGCCGAAGCGTTCCTTTTCGCCGCGCAAATGGCGCTGCATTTCGGTGAGCGACTCATGGGGATTCACCACCGGGAAGCCGCTGCGGCGCTTCATCGCCTTGATCTTCTCGAACACCTCGATCAGTTCGTCGCGGGTGTAGTTCACCAGGCCGCTCTCGCTGAAGCTGAGGTACGTCGAGCCGAGCTCCGTGAGCGGATAACTGAAGGTGCAGGTGGTGAAGCCGAGGCTTTCGAGGAACGCGGGCAGCTTTTCGTAATCCTCAATCAAGCGGCTGGCCGTGATGCTGGCGGTGGTCTGGATGCCGACGCCGGCGAAGAATTCGTTCGCACGTTTGATTTTGCGGCACACGTCCGGCAGGCCGCGGTTGACCTCGTGCTTGGCCACGTCGTGCGCGTCAATGGACATGATGACGCTCGCCAGGCCGTCGTCCGCAAGGCCGCGCAGGTTTTCCTCCGTCCACAGCCCGCCGTTGGTGCAGATCATCGGCCGGATGCCGCGCTCGGCCGCGTAGCGGGTCATGGCGCGCAGGTCGCGGTGGACCATCGGTTCGCCGCCCACGAAGAGCAGGTAACCGATGTGGTTGCGGGCGCAGATGTCGATCACGTCCCGCGCCTCCTGGAGGGTGACACTGCATCGCGCCTTGGGGTCGAACTTTGAGCGGGCAAAGCCGCAGAAATCACAATCGGCGTTGCAGATATTGGTAATGGCGAACTGGAGGTAACCCGGACCGGCGTGATCCAGGACTTCGCGGAACAACTGGAACGCGCCTTTCTTCGGCGGGGAAAGGGGCGCCGCCGGCGCGGACACCGTCGGACTGGCTGGCCGGGCGGGGGCGGGGGCGGGGGCGGTTGGGGCGTCAGTCATCGGCGCGCTCATTCAGAATGGCCGATAGTGTTGGCGAGGATTCGCGGCGGGCAACTTTTCTTTTGGCGGGCTGCGCGGTCGGCCGGGACCAGGCGGCCCGTGGGGCGAGCCTTGCGTCCCGGTTTTTCATCGCCGGAGGCAAGCGTCGGTGGCATGAATCGGGTCATGCAAGCGAGCGGATTTCGGGGCCTCAGCATTCTGGTGCTGGATGACGAGCCGCTGTTGCGCCGGCAGTTGACCGGTTACCTGGAGTCGCTGGGGATGGACGTGACCGGCGCGGGCGATCTGGCGGCCGCCCGCAAGCTGGCCAGGGGCATGGGCTTCGACTTCGCGTTGCTGGATGTCAACCTGCCCGACGGCAAGGGAACCGACCTGTTGCGCGAGAAGGTGTTTCCCCCGAGCACGGGAATCATCGTCATGACCGCTGAAGGTGGCGTGGCCGGCGCGGTCGAGGCCATGAAGCTCGGGGCGCTCGACTACCTGGTGAAGCCCTTTGATCCGGGCGAACTGCCGCTGGTCATCGCCCGGGCGCGTCGGGCGCGTCAAACCGCGCGGTTGGACGAATATCGTCAGGAGGACGCCGCGCAGCCGGACTTCCTGTTCGGGGCGGCTCTGGCCGGCGTCGAGCAGCAGCTCCAGCGTATCATCGCCGCCGACGAACGCGTCCAGACCGGGCTGGCGCCGGTGTTGATCCTGGGCGAGACGGGGTCCGGCAAGACCTCCATCGCGCGCTGGCTCCACCAGCACGGGCCGCGCACAGCCCAGCCATTGGTGGAGGTGAACTGCTCGGCCCTGCCGGAAAGCCTGGCCGAAAGCGAGCTGTTCGGCCACGAACGGGGCGCGTTCACGGATGCCCGGACAGCGCGGATGGGGCTGTTCGAGGCGGCGCACGAGGGAACGCTTTTTCTGGATGAACTGCCCAGTCTGAGTCTGGCGTTGCAGGCAAAGGTTCTCACGGCGATCGAAGACCGCCGGATTCGCCGGCTGGGCGGCAACAAGACCATCGAGGTGGATGTGCGCGTCATCGCCGCCACCAATCGCGATCTCGAAGAACTCGTGGCGTCCGGTCAGTTCCGCGAGGACTTGTATCACCGGCTGGATCTGTTTCGCATTCACCTGCCGCCATTGCGTGAGCGGGGTGAGGACATCGTGCGCATCGCGGAGTTGCTGCTGGCGCGTTTGTGCCGGCGCCACCGCCTGACGCCGCGGCGAATCACCGCCGCCGGACGCCAGCGCCTGCTGGCCTACCCGTGGCCCGGCAACGTCCGGGAACTGGCCCATGAACTGGAGCGCGCCATCGTTTTCAGCGACGCCGTGGAACTGGACTTCGCCACGCTGGACGTCCGGGCCGGTCGGACCCCGCCCGGGGGGGCCGGCCTGCCATCGGAGGAGTGGTTCAACGAGGCGTTTGTGTTTCGTGAGCAGGGCTTCTCGCTCGACGCGGCGATTGAGCGCCTGATGCGGCATGCGCTGCGGCAGGCGGGTGGGAATGTCTCCGCGGCAGCCCGGTTGCTGGGCGTGTCGCGGGATGTGGTCCGCTACCGACTGGAGGGCCGCAAGGGTACGCCCGACCGCCCGGAATGATTGGCTGGACTCCGGCTGGACGGGCGGCGGGGGGTGTGATTCCTTGCCGTCGTTGGCGCGGTGAACTTGTGGCCCGCGCCGGATCTGTCGGCGCAAAAAGAAAGGCTCTTGTGCGTACCATTCTGGGTTTCCTCCTTCTCGCGGCTGGTTTGGCAGTGGCTGCCGAAGCCACCGCCGCCAGCCTCTTCGAAACACTCGGGCTCAAACGCGGTTCGAGCGCGATCACCGCGCTGTCGGAAGACCAGATGACGAGCGGTCTCAAGGCGGCCCTCGATACTGGCGTGCGGTTCGCCGTGACGAATCTCGGCCGCGTGGGCGGATTCCTCGACGATCCACAGGTGAGGATCCCCCTGCCGGACCACCTGAAGACGGTGGAGAAGACCCTGCGGAAGCTGCGTCAGGAGCGATTGGCGGACGAGTTTGTCACCACCCTGAATCGCGCGGCCGAGCAGGCGGTGCCCCAGGCCGTCACCGTGTTGGGTGACGCGGTGCGGCAGATGACCGTGGCGGATGTGCGGGCCATCCTGACCGGGGGCAACACCGCCGCCACGGACTACTTCCGCCGCACCAGCCAGACCAATCTCCACACCCGCCTGCTCCCGATTGTCCGGTCCGCGACCGAGCAAGCCGGCGTGACCGGCGCGTACAAGCGGATGACCAGCGCGGACCAGCTCGGCGGCTGGGCCGGCGTCGGCACGGCCCTGCTGGGACAGCGCTCCTTCGACCTCGACGACTTCGTGACCCGCAAGGCGCTGGATGGGCTATTCCTCAAGATTGCCGAGCAGGAACGGTTGATTCGGGCCGACCCGGCCGCCCGAACCACCGAGTTGCTGCGGCAGGTCTTCGGCGCGGTGCGGAGGTGAGCCGGCCAAGCCGAACCGGTAGCGCCTTGAGTCCGTTTGGTTGCCGGCATACCGTGATCCCCGGTGCCTATGACTCGTCAGCAAGTCCTCGACCTCTACTTCCTCGATGCCCGCTGCAAACTGATCGAGGTCGCCGCCTTTCTGGACCGGTTGGACCGGGCCGAGGGCGAAGCCGATTTCCGCCTGCCCGCGTTCCGCGACGCACTGCGCGTGCTGTCGTCCGACCGGCCGGACCGCGCGCTGCAAGTGCTGATGGCCTTCAGTGATCCCACCACCGAGCCGGTACCGAAAGCCGTAGGCAAAGGCGCGGTCGGCGCGTGGAACGGAGGTGGGCCATGAGATACATCGAGCCGCACGCCCACATGGTCAGCCGGACCACCGACGATTATCGCGCGCTGGTTGCGGCCGGCTGTGAGGCGGTTTGCGAACCGGCCTTTTGGGCGGGCTTTGATCGCGGTTCGGCCGCCGCGTTTCATGATTACTTCCGCCAGCTCACCGAGTACGAGCCGCGCCGCGCCGCCCAGTTTGGACTCAAGCACTTCTGCTGGCTGTGCCTCAACCCGAAGGAGGCCGAGGACGTGAAGCTCGCGGAAGAGGTGCTTGCGCTGATCCCGCAATTCCTCGATCGCCCGACCGTCCTGGGCATCGGCGAAATCGGGCTGAACAAGAACTCGCGCAACGAGCTGCGAGTTCTCGAAATGCACGTGGACCTCGCGGCGCGCCATGACCAGCTCATCCTCGTCCACACCCCCCACCTCGAGGATAAGCGCAAAGGGACGCGCCTGACGCTCGACGTGCTCAAGGCGGACTCCCGCCTCCGGCCCGAGCGGGTCATCATTGACCACGTCGAGGAACACACGGTGAAGATGGTGTTGGATCGCGGCCACTGGGCGGGAATGACCCTCTACCCGGTCAGCAAATGCACGCCCGCGCGCGCGATTGACATCCTCGACG
>CAKZVG010000119.1 GCA_937921835.1 uncultured Bryobacteraceae bacterium
CGCCACGCGCAGGGAAGGCGCCGTCACCGTGCGGGACGTCCTGCTGCGCTTCGGGCCGGGCGGGCGCGGCAGCCTGCGCGTCCAGGTGATGATCCCACCCGGCAAAGGGCCTTTCCCGGTGTTCCTGACCAATCACCCGCGCACGCGCCCGTGGGTGGCGACGGCTGTCCGGCGCGGCTATATCGGCTGCATCTACTTCGCCGCCGACCCCTTCTACGGCAACACGGACGATTCCGACGCCTTTATCGAACTCTATCCGGAGTACGATTTCCCGTGTCTGGCGCGCTGGGCCTGGGCCGCCATGCGCGCCGTGGATTATCTTTACACGCTGCCCGAAGTAGACAAGAAGAGAATCGGCATCAGCGGCCACTCGCGTAACGGCAAGCAGGCGCTGCTGGCGGCGGCCTTCGATGAGCGCATCGGCGCCGTCGTGCCGTCCAGCGGAAACACCGGGGAAGGGACCCCCTGGCGTTACACCAGCGACCCCTTCGCCAATGAGAGCATCGAGCAGATTACCGGCAACTTCGCCCACTGGTTCCATCCCCGGCTGCGTTTCTTCGCCGGGCGCGAGCACAAACTGCCCGTCGATCAGAACTCGCTCATGGCGCTGGTGGCGCCGCGCGGGTTGATGCTGGCGACCTCGTTTTCGGAAGCGCAGGGCGCGCCGTTCGGTTTCGAGCAGGCCTACCGCTCGGTGCGGCGCGTCTACGAATTCGTCGGCGCGGCGCGCAACGTGGATCTCTACATCCGCGCCGGCGATCATCCGACCACGGCGGGCGACATCGAACGTTACGTGGATTTCTTCGACACGGTCTTCGGGCGCGCGGCATATCCGAAGTTCGAGAGCGTGATGTACGGCTACAGCTTCGAGAACTGGAAAAAGCTTTCCGGCGAGAGCGCGGCCCCACCCGCGCCCGCTCCCGCCGCGCCGTTTGGCGAGCGGATCCGCTGGCTGCTCGGCGAGGAACCGCCGGGCCTGGATTTCCCCGCGCGCGCGGCCCTCACCGGCCGCATCATGACCACCGACGGCTGGCTGGGAGCGTTTCATGGGCGGCCTTTCCAGGAGAAGGGCATGGGCTCGGTTGCCATCTCCTTTGGCGACGATCTCAAGGCGGACCTCTACTATCCGCTCGAGGCCAGCGGCCAGCCCGCCCCCGGCAAGTGGCCGGTTGTGGTCTGGCTGCATGCGCTGAGCCACGCCACCGGGTATTCGCGCTACACACGCCCCAGCTTCGCGTCGCTCACACGCCGCGGCTTCGCCGTGCTGGCTTTCGATCAGCTCGGCTTCGGCACGCGCGCCGAGTACGCGGACCGCTTCTACCAGCGCTATCGGAAGTGGTCGCTGCTCGGCAAGATGGTGGCCGACACGCGCGCCGCCATCGCCGCCGCGGCGGCGCTCGACAACGTCGACGCCAGGCGCATCTACCTGTGCGGCTGGTCGCTGGGGGCCAAGGTCGCGCTCTTTACCGCGGCGCTCGACGAGCGCGTCGCGGGAGCCGCCGCGGTGGCCGGTTTCACGCCCCTCCGGCGGGCGACGGCGGACAAGGGGATCGAGGGAATTCTCGAATACTCGCACCTGTACGGGCTGGCGCCGCGCGCCGGATTCTTCATCGGCCGGGAAGCGAGCCTGCCGGTAGACTACGATGAGATCCTGGCCGCCATCGCTCCGCGGCCTGTGCTCGTCTGGGCGCCTCAGTACGACCGCTACAATCCGGTGGAGGACGTGCGCGCGGCGGTGGAGACGGCGCGCGCCGCCTACCGCGCTCAAGGACGTCCGGACGGGCTGCGAATCGAGACGCCGGTGGACTTCAACCGCTTCCCGCGCGAAGCGCAGGAGCGGGTGTTCGACTGGCTGACGGGGCTGGCGAAGTAGCGGCCGCGGCCGGCAGCCGTGGCGGATCGCCGCGCGGCCCGCCGCTTCCGGCGGCCGGAGAAACCTCCGCTTCCACGGTGAAGTTTCCGCGAGAGCCTGGAATCTCGCGGAGGTTGCTTTGCGCAATCCCCGTGATTCGTTCCGCTCTTGCCGGTTGCGCCGGAGGTTACTCGAAACGGTACCGCAGGAGTCCGAATCCGACTCCCGCTTCGGCGTCGCTGCGACCGATTTGAAAGACCATGAATTTTCCGTCCCGGGAGACGACCGGGTTGGACGCGATCCAGCCCGCATAGTCGTTGAAGCGCGTCAGGCGCTCAAAGCTCTTCCCCGTGCCGTCGAGTTTCAGTTTCCAGATGTCGATGTTCGCCTCGCCGCATGGGCCTTTCAGCTCCTTGCATTGCCGGTCCGCTTCGACGGTGGCATACTGCTCGTCCGGAAAGATGGCCTCCACTTCGTTGTAAGTTCCGGGCGCGTTGGTGTAGTTGACCGCCTTGCCGGTGGCGATGTCCAGCCCCATCACCGAGGCGCGCCCATCCGGCTCGTTGCAGGTGAAGGTCATGCGGGTGTCGCGGGCGTAGAAGTCCTGCGCCTCGATGAAGCAGGCGCGGGCGTCGGCGCGATACACGGTCCGCTTGCGCAGCAGCCGCGGCGCGCCGCCGGAGCGGTCCAGCTCCGCGACCACGATGCGGGATTCGGCGGCCGGCACCGCGGGATCCTGGCGATGGGAGACCGCCCATCCCAGCTTGTTGCTGGTTCTGGATACCGCGACGCCTTCGCTGACCCGTTCGCCCAATCGCACCGGCTTCGAGCCGGGGCCGCCCTGGAAGTACCACAGCTCGGCCTCGGCGCGGCGGCTGGTCTCGACGTCCTTGAACTTCTCCGGTCCGATGAGCAGGTAGCCCCCTTGCGGCAGGTGCATCACGCGCAGGAACGCGGCGGCCGGGATCCCGCAGGTGAGGCAGCGGAGAAGGCGCGTGTTCAGGTCGAGCACGAAGGCGTCGCCGAAGCTCTTGGCCATGAACGCCACCTGGCGCCCGTCGGGCGAAAGGTCGGCGCGCTCGCCGAAATGCGTCAGGATCTCGATGTTCCTGGGCAGGTGATCGAGGGGCGAACCGGATTTTCTCTGGCCCGAGAGCGCCGCGGCCAGCAGCAGCAACATACCTGCAATACGTTTCATCAGAGGCCTTTCTCGCGAAGTTTGAAGAACAGCACCGGAGTGACCAGCAGGGAAAGAATCATCGAGACCGCCACGCCTCCGATCACGGCGATGGCCAGCGGCTGCAAGATCTGCGCTCCGGAGCCGATTCCCAGGGCCAGCGGGAGCATGCCGAAGATAGTGGCCAGCGCGGTCATGAGAATCGGGCGGAGGCGCCTGCGTCCCGCCTGGAAAATCGCCTCCTGAAGCGGCAGGCCGCGGGCGGTGAAGTCCTTCTCGGAATCGAGCATCAGAATGCCGTTCTTGTGCACGATGCCCACCACCATGATGGCGCCCATGAACGAGGAGATGTTCAGCGTCGAGCCGGTCACGAACAAAGCCAGCAGCGCGCCGAAGCCGCACAGCAGCGTGGCCACCAGGATGGCCAGGGGATGGGAGAAGGAGCGGAACTCGAACACCAGGATGATGAAGATCAGCAGCACCGACATGAGCAGCACCATCGTCAGCCCGCGGAAGGATTCCTGCTGGATTTGGTAGATGCCGCCGAACTCGATGTCCGTGCCGGGCGGGATGCGCACTTCCTTGAACAGCCGCGCCTTGATCTCCTCGACCGTCGAGCCCAGGTCGCGCCGCTCCAGGCGAGCCGTCACCGCCGACATGTTGCGCAGGTTGTCGCGGCGGATCTCGTGCGTGATCTCCTCGGTCTCCAGATCGGCGATGCTCGAAAGGGGCACGGTCTGCCCGGAGGGCGAGGTCAGCAGGAGTTCCTTCAGCCGGCCGCTGCTCGAGCGGTGCTCCTTGGGATAGCGCACGCGGATGCCGATCATGCGGTCGCCGCGGATCATGTTCGAGGCCAGGCTCCCGTCGAGGATCGCGGCCTGGAGATCGAGCACGTCCTGCACCGTGAACCCGGCCAGCGCGGCCTTTTCCGGATTCACGCGGAAGTTCCGCGAAGGCCCGATAATCACCGTGCGGTTGACGATATCGACCACCCCCCGCACCTTCGGCAGCCATTCGGCGATCTCCTTGGCGACCGCCTTGTAGGTGGCGTCGCGGGGGTGATAGACCTTGATCTCGATCGGCTGCGGGGAAGCGACCAGGTCGGCGATCAGGTCCTCGAGAATGTGCGCGAACTCGATCTGCAAGACCGGCACGGTCTCGGCGATGCGCCCGCGGAAGCTGTCGATCACCTCGAATGCCGTCTTGTCGCGCTTGCGCTTGAGCTTCACCAGGAAGTCGCCGAAGTTCGGCTCGGCGGTGGCCAGGGCCAGCCGGGCTCCGGTGCGGCGGGAGTAGCTTTCGATCTCGGGCGTCTCCTTGAGGATCTGCTCGACCTTCATCAGCACGCGGTTGGTTTCCTCCAGCGACGTGCCTTCCGGCATGCGGTAGTCGCCGACGAAGGCGCCTTCGTCCATGTCCGGCAGAAACCCGCTGCCAAGCTGGGAATACAGCGCCACCGAGCCCGCGAACACCGCCAGCGACGCCAGCAGCACCGGGCGGGAGTGGGCCAGCGACCAGTGCAAGGCGGCGGCGTAGCGCTCCGTGAGCCAGCGCATGACGCGACCTTCTCCGGCTTGCTCGGCCTGTTCGAGGCCCGCGGCCAGTTCGCCGCGCGGCCGCCGGAACAAGACCCGCGCCAGCACCGGCGTGAAGAAGATGGCCAGAAACAGGGAAGCCAGCAGCGCGGTCACCAGCGTCATCGCCAGCGCGCGGAAGAACACCGCCGTGATGCCGCCCAGAAACACCAGCGGCACGAAGACCACGATGGGCGTGAGGGTGGAGCCGATCAGCGCCGGCGTCAGCTCGCGGATGGCGCTGACGGCCGCCTCGCGCGGCGCCTGGCCGAGCGAAAGGTGGACGACGATGTTCTCCACCATCACGATGGCGTCGTCAATCACCACCCCGATGCAAGCCGCGATGCCCCCCAGCGTCATCAGGTTGAAGCTCATGTTGAAGAGCTTCATGAACACGATGGCGATCAGCACCGCCACCGGAATCACCAGCGCCGCCACCAGCGTCGTCCGCCAGCTCTTGAGAAACCCGACCAGCACCGCCACCGAAAGCCCCAGCCCGATGAGGATGCTTTCGGCCACGCTGCCGATGGAGTCCCGCACCAGCACCGACTGGTCATAGAAAATGGCCAGCCGGATATCCGGCGGCAGTCCCTTCTGGATTTCCTTCAAGTCGCGGTT
>CAKZVG010000120.1 GCA_937921835.1 uncultured Bryobacteraceae bacterium
TGAAGTAGGACCATGGCCCGGGGATCCAGGGGTAGCGCTCGATGACCCGCTCGTCGACTTCGACGCCCAGGCCCGGGCGGTTCGGAACGATCAGGTCGCCGTGGTCGATCTCCAGCGGCTCCTTGAGGATTTCCGAGGCCAGCGGGAAGGGGTACATGCCGGCCCGGCCGGGCGCGGAGTAGCACGGGAATTCGAGCCACTCGGCGACCAGTTCCGGCCAGCAGATGCCGAGGTGCGCCGCGGCCATCACCTCGAGCGCGGTCCCCCAACTGTGGAAGGCGAAACGCAGACCTTCGCGCGCGATTTCAGAGAACAGCCGTCTGCCGGTGGGGTAGCCGCCCTGGCAGACCAGGTCCATCTGGACGTAGTCCACCGCGCCCAACAGGATGAGGTCCAGGTAACGCGGCTCGTCCGGTTCGTGTTCGCCGCTGGCCAGCGGCACCAGGTCCATTTGCTTGAGGCGCAGGTAGGACTGGTGGTCGTCGGGAGGCAGCGGCTCCTCCAGCCAGGCGATGTCGTACTCGGCGAGCCTCTCGGCGACGGCGGCGACGGTATCGAACGAGTAGTCGCGGTCGCCCATACGCCACCAGGTGTGCGCGTCCACCATGAGGTCGAAATCGGGACCGGCGGCCTGGCGCATCAAGCGCACGGTTTCGACGTCCTTGTCCGGGCCGAGCGCGGGACGCATCTTGTAGGCGCGGAAGCCAAGCGCGGCGATGGCGGCGGCTTCCTCGGCGTACTTTTCCGGCGGCATGTACATGCCCGCGCTGCCGTACAGCCGGATGCGGTCGCGCACCCGCCCACCGAGCAGTTCCGACACAGGCACGCCGCGCTCGCGGCCGAGCAGGTCGTAGAGCGCGATTTCCACCGCGCAGTAGATCCTGGCCAGCGCGGGGTCCTGGCCGGGACCTTGCAGGAACTGGACCCGCAGGGCGTCGGGCTCGGCCAGCACATGGCCTTCGAGGAACGGCGCGATGACGGTTTCGATGGCGCGCTGCGCGGATTCGCTGCCCGGTCCCGGACCGTAGCCAACCAGGCCACTGGCCGATTCCACGCGGATGAGCATGGCGTCGCGTTTCAGGATCCGCCGCTCGCCACCGTAGTAAGTGAGGTGGATGGGCTCGGCGAACGGGTAGGACATCAGATAGGACCGCACGCTTTTGATCTTCATCGCCGCGAACCACAGGATATCAGAACGTGGAAGCGCGGGCGGGGTTGGTCTCCGCCGCGGCGTAGTGGGCCGGCGACTGGTGGTGGCCGGCGTTGATCTTGCCGGCCAACAACCCCGGCGGAGCCGAAGTCGCGGCCCGTTCCGTCAGGATCGAGCCGGGAAGGAAACGGAGCGGATCTCCGCGCGGGAAACCCGAGCGCCAGCCGGGCGGGCGCGGTGATGGTGCGGATTCCAGTGACAGAAAGGCCGCGGCCCTGGTTCTCGCGGAGCCGTCCAAGGGGACGAAACTGGAAGTATGGGCGCCGCTGGCCGGTTCAGGGCGGTGAAAGGCTCTGGAGGGATTCCGGCCCTTCTTACGGCGGGTATTGACCGCATTGCAACATTATGCTGGTAGACTGACAGCCTGGAGTTTCATCACGGTGCCACCCCCCGGGGTCCTCAACCATCTATTGCCATCCTCAAAGGACGAGGGCGCACGAAAGGCAGACCAAGAGACGGAAGACTGCTTTCTACTCTACAGTTGTGGCGTGCGCCGTTACGTGATGACGCTGCTTCCCGATCCGGGAGATGCGGCCGAGGTGGTGCAGGAGGCATTCTACCGGCTGTTCGCACACCTACGGGAAGGTCGGCGGGTGGACAACTACCGCGCATGGCTTGCGGCGACCTGCCGGAATCTGGCGATGGACGAATGGCGGCGGCGCAGGCGGATGGCGCCGCTCGAGACCGGGGAGAGCGCCGGCATGGATTACCGGCCGGATATCGAAACCCAGATACTCGATCGCGAACGGATCGAGCGGCTTCGGGCTATGATTGAGTTGCTGCCCGACCTGGCGCGGCGCTGCGTGGAACTGCGCATGAAGGGGCTGCGCTTGAAAGAGATCGCCGCGCGATTGAACGTCAGCCTTTCGACTGTGGCGGGGGAACTGGTCCGCAGCGCCAGCCGCCTTCGCCGGATCGAGTCGGCATCGAGGTGATTTTGAGCTGCGATGGCCATCTGACAGAGACCGAACTGTTGCTGGCGGCAGAAGGGGAACTCTCCGCCGAGGTCCTGGCTCAGGTGCGTGCTCATCTGAGCGGGTGCCCGCAATGCGCCGAAGCCCTCAATCGCCTGCGGGAATTCGACGAACTGCTGGTCTCGGCGGGGGAGCATCTCGCGTTCCGCAAAGGGCTGAAGCGGAGGCGAAGGAAGGCCGCCTGGAGCGCTGTGCTGCCATCAGTCCGCTGGGGCGCGCCCGCTACGCTTGCGGCGCTGATCGCGGCGCTGCTGATGGCGCCCCCGAACGCCGAGCTTTCCGCGCGGGAATGCCTTGACTGGGCGGCGGCCAGTGAGGACTCGCGCCGCTGGGCGCCGCGGCGGATACACCTGCGGACGGCCACTCGCGAATGGACGCTTCACGGCACGTTGCAATCGGGCGGAGACGATCCCGACCTGGACCGCTGGCGGAGGGCCTTGGATCAGGCGGGCGTGGACTGGGACGCCCTGCTCAGCGCACGCGGCTACCGTCGCTGGAGCGAGAGCGTTCCCAAAAAGCGGCAGGAGGTGCAGCGGCGAGCCGGGGAGTTATGCATCATTACGCGCACCTCCGGCCGGCTCCGCCGCGCCGAACTCATGCTCCACGCCGACTCCTACCTGCCCTCGGCGAGCGTCTGGGAGTTCGAGGATCTCGGCGAGTTGCGGGCTGCGGGCGAAGCGGAACCCCAGGAACCGGCGGCGGCTGAGATGAGGCGCAAGCCCGCAGGGGGGTCGGAAGCGCCGAGGCCAGCGGTCCCCTTGCCGCCACCGGACCTCGAAGCTACCGAACTGGAAGTCCGCCTTGCCCTTCACGAACTGCGCGCCGATCTGGGCGAACCGGTCGAGGTGCGCCGTGTTGGCGTGGCCGTGCGGGTGGAAGGGATCGCCGATACGAAGGAGCGCCTGGATGCGCTTCGGCAGCGGCTGGCAGCAATTCCTCACGTCGAGTTTCGAGTGCTATGGCCGGACGAAGCGGTGACGCATGCTTCTGCGCTGGCCGGCGGCGCGCCCGCGCTTCACCGCGCCCGTCCCGCGCTTGCGGAGGAATGGATGAAAGCGCGCTTTGCGGATCCAGGCGAAGCGCAGCAGTTCGCTCTTCGAACGCTCGAGTTGGTGGGCGAAATACAGGCTCGCGACCACGCCCTGCGCACGCTGGCCGAACGCTATCCGCATCAACTGCCACCGCCTTCGGCGGAGATGCTGGAAACGCTGCGCACCGCGCACCGGCGGCAACTCACCGAGTCGTGGTGCGGCCTTGCCCGGCAGTTATGGCCGCTGCTGCATCCCGACAGTGGCGACACTCCGGCCCCCGTTGCGTGCGAGGAGTTGCTTGGGCTTTCCAGCACCCAGCGCGACGCACTGCCCCTGATCATCCCACTGGTTTCGTGGGGCAACGCCGACATCGGACTGGAAGAGACCTTCCAGCGCCTGCGCGCGGTGTTTCTTTACTGAACATTCATAGAGAATTCATGCAATTCGGAGCGGGCGCCTCGTCATCGGGGTGAACTATGCGACGATCTCTTTCTCTTGCACTCCTGCCGGTTCTTGTCCTCTCAGGAACGGTGGCTTCCGGTCAGAGCACGGCCGGAAACTCAAGCATCTCCGGCCTGGTGGTGGATCCCTCGACGGCTCCCATCTTCCAAGCGAAAGTAACCCTTCGCGACATGATTCGGGGCCAGGTTCGCACCACTGTGACCAACGACGCGGGACTGTATCATTTTCCCGCCGTTCTTACCGGCAGTTATCAACTCGTCTTTGTCCGGGACGGTTTCGATCCATACACCATCCGCGACATACGGATCACCGTGGGGCAGTCGGCTCGCTTCGACGTACAACTCCATATCGGGCAGTA
>CAKZVG010000121.1 GCA_937921835.1 uncultured Bryobacteraceae bacterium
ACGCCCGTGAACGGCTCCGTGTTCTTGTCCTGAACGTACTTCTTGAGGTTGTGATCGAAACGGAACCTTGGCCACTGACCGCTCAGCGTGTGCTTGAGGGCCTCGGTCTTCAGGTAGCTGCAACAGGTGATCCGGTCCACCGCGCCGTCGAAGCCCGGTTCTCCGGCCAGCGCCGCCGCTTCGGCCTCAGCGGCTTGAACTTCCTGGCCGGTCATGGTGAGTTGTTGTTCCAACTCCGCGATGCGCTTGCCGATGCGGCGCACCGCGGAGATGGCTTTGTCCGTGTGGTTCATCTTCGCTTTGTCTCCTTTCGGAAGTGAGGTTTGTGAAATAGATCCGGGCGCAGTATGCCGTTGAACATCCGCTTCCACTGCGCAATCTCATCCCGCGCCGCCTGGTCCGGAACAGCTGCGATCAAGTCCACTTCGGCAACCGTCCAGATCTCGCCGCGCGGGGGCCGCGCGAGTTCGATCAGCCGTTGAGCGTCCGCTTCATCGGCGACCAGAAAATGACGCGCGCCGTCGCGTTCGAACTCCACGGCGTGGCCGCAGAGGTTGAATGCTGCGAGTTCTGTTGGTTTCGCAGGCTCGCTTTGAGGCATCCAGGCCAACCACTTGCTCGTCATGGCTTCTCCCAGACCCGCGGGTTGACTTCGTAGCGGTTGGAGGGCCGGCCACCGAGAGGACCGGATTCCCCAGCCAGGCTGCGCACCCATCCGGCGTCTTCCAACACCTCGGCGGCAAGCTTCACGGCTTCCGGTGAATCGAGGCCGCTCCAGCCCTTGAGATAAACCTCGCGACAGGAGAAGAAACCACCGTCGCCAAACTTTCGCGAGCGAATCTTCTCGGCCAACTCGCGCGCCGCCCGAAGCTGCGGCGTGACCACGCAGGAGTAGACCCGCCGCGCGTGAGATTCCAGATACTCGCACCAGGCCGCCGCCCGACGAGCCTGATCGAGGCGAATCTTCAGGTCAACCCCACGAGACGCGCCTACAGAACCTTCAGAACTCCGGCCCGCGCGCTCGGCCAACTCGAACAGCAGCGCCAGCGCGGGCATCAACTTCCGGTACTTGGAAAGGTGCGAAACCAGCGCGGGGTGCAACTCCTCGCCGCGGACTTTGGTTTCGAGTTCCTGAAGCCAGGCGACAAAAAGTTCCTGCGCTCCGGCATCGAACTGGAATCGCGCGGGCGCCTCGGCGTCCAGTTCGATCAACGACCGGAACACCTGCTCGGCCCGCTGCTGACACGCGGCATCCGCCGGCCGGTCCACGTAACGCCAGTCGGCCGCGGTATCCGGCCAAACCAACACCTGGAACCGTTGCACCAGCCCGTCATTGGACGGCCCATCTTCCAGTGCATCCACGAGGTACGAACGCAGGCGGCCCGGCTGGATGCCACCGACCATCGACATGCAGCAGTGCTCGACGTGAATGGTGCCGCGGCCGATCCGGTCGATGGTGTGGCCGGTGTCGCCATTCCAGGCCTGCAAGCAGAACGCGCGTTCCCCTTCGCGGCCCGCACGGTCAAGCTGGCTCCACCAGCCGGTGAGTTCGTCGCGAATGACGAGGACGCCCGCAGGGTTCTCGCTCATCGTCTGGTGAAGCGCTTCGAAGGTGGCGTCGTTGATGATCAGGCGGCGGAGCGTGGGTTCTTCGGGCGCATCCTCCGGCCGCTCCGGCGCGCCCTGTCGTTTCTTCGCAGCCGCCTTGAACTGGTCGCGCCATGCCGCGCGGCGCAGTTCGTACTCCTCCTTCTCCCTTTCGTAGTCGGCAAGTTCTTCTTCGTACTGCTGTCGCCAGTCGGCCTGGATATCCAGCAGCGGGCGCACCATGGCCGCCATCACCGGCGACTTCATGAAGCCCGGCGGCGCGATGATGCCGCCCCAGAGGTTCGGCACGACAACCCACGTGGCGTCCCGCGCCTTGGGCTGGACCACCGCCCGGCGGCTCACCACGCCCGCCAGGCACAACACGGCGACCGCAGCCGGATAATCCGCGGGCACCTGCATGCGCTCAGCAACATCGGCCACCAGGGCGCGGAAAGCCTCGGGGAGCAGCTCCAAGTCAAACGGCAACACGGGCGGCAGCGTATCCGCCAACGGCTCGGGGGTTGGCCATTCTTCGCCAACCTGGGCGCGTGTGGGCCGCTCTGTGGGCGCGTCGGCCAGCCCCCATCGATCCCTCAGCGCGGCGAGCCCAGGGGCGTCCAGTGACGGCGCTTCGTCAAGCAGGGCCTGGAACTGTTCGAGTGTGCCCCCGGCCTCCTTCCAGTCCGTAACATCGCCCTTCGCCGGCAGCCCAGGCAGTTCGACAACGCGCAAAGAGGCGGCTACTGGAAGAAGCTGCTCGGCAACCGCCGCCGCATGCTTGCGGCCCGGCGCGTCGTTATCGGGCAGGATGACGATATGCCGGCCCCGGAAGTAGTCAAGCCATTTGCCATACATGTGACTCGCGCCGCTGCCGCCCGGATTGCAGGAGGCGACGAGCCCCCAGCCCTCGATCGTTTCAACATCCTTCTCGCCTTCCGGCAGGAAAACGGTCTCCGCTTCGAGCACCCGAGGCAGCCGGTACGGCACGCGCGGGCATTCGCGGAACCGGTACTCAGCGCCATCGAAGTCCAACTGGTCCGAGACGCGTTTCCAGGTCGGCTCTCCGCTGGCGCGCGACGCCCGGGCATCGGGCATGTACTTGCCTTTATCGAGACCGATGACCAGCCCACCCGCCGGCACGCCGCCACTGCGCTCCGGGTCGGTGGTGCCCGCGCGCTCGACACCGCTCGGCCGCACCTGCACGAAGGTCTTCGCGCCGTCGGGCTTCCGGTACCGGACCACCTCGTAGAGCAGGCCGCCGTTCTCATCGGTGTAGGCGTAGCGAGCCTCTTCACGCCAACCGCCCTGTGTCGGTTTTGCGGGTTCTGTAGGTTCACTCCGGCCCATTAGCCGAAAGATTTCAGCCTTGCGCGTGGGGAAGTCGCCACCATGGAGCGCTTCCTCGAGGTCGAAGAGGTCTCCACCACGCCCGCATTGCGAATGGCAGAACCATTGGCCCGTCTCCGGGTTGACCGAGAAGTTCAGGCCCTGGCCTTGGTGGATCGGACAGGGCGCGCGCCATTCACCGCCGGACTGCTGCTTCAAACCGGGCACGCGGGCGCGGCAGTACTCGGCGATCTCCGCTGAGGTGAACCGGATGGGTGCGCCGCTTGGTTCAGCGCGCATCGCACGCCGCCTCCGGCTTCACTTCGCGCCCGCGCAGCCAGGCTTCGACATCTTCACGCCGGTACCGCACGCAGGCTCCGGCTTTGATGCAGGTGGGTCCCGTCTTGCGTTGCCGCCAGCGCCGCACGCTGGCCAGAGATACCCGCAGCAGCCGGGCTACCTGTTTCTCATCGAGAAGCTCCATTTCGCACCTCTGCGCCAAGGTGCGAAAACTCGTCAGCGGGCCAGAGTTCTCGGCGAAAACTCCGGCAAGTGGCTGAAAACACAATAAAGAAAAATGTTTCTGCGGGTCGCCGAAAACTCGGGCGTACGTCTCAGAACTTGTAGGAGGGGCTTACGTCGAGCTGGAATGCCGTCTGGTAACCAGCCGCCGTGGAGGGAATCGGATCCCCGTCCAGGATCCGAAAATGCTCGCGGAGACGCTTGCGGATGGTCTCGACGTGCTTCTGCGTCTTGGCCCACTGGCGGGCCTGGACCTCGAGCGCCCGGTGCAGCTCCTTGTCGCGATCCCTGGCCGGCTTGAGAACCGCCTCCGGAACCCGCCGCCCCGTTTTATGGAGCACGCCCTTGTTTTCCGCCATCTGCCGGAGCACGACCCACGCCTGATCCGGCTTCCCGTTTCGCTTGTCCTCGAATCCAAACTCGGCGTAGTTCAAGGTGGAGTATTCGTCGCCACGCTTCACCTGGACGCGCTCTTCGCTCAAGAAGATGATCGAGACATCTTTGTCCCACGCGAGGGGTGGCGGTTCCGGTTCGGGCATCGGCGCCTCAGGCGAGGGCGGCATCAGCACCTTCCGCTCCAGCTTCTTCCGGGCAAGCGCCTCCTCCACTTCCCGCTTGGCTTCGGCTTCCTCCGCAAGCATCTCCGGCGTTATGCCAACGCCGCCCATTCCCGCCGCCTCCCAACTTCGCTCTCGCCGCTCCACCTCTGCCAAGTAGCCCAAGCGCACGATGTCGAACAGTGAATCGCTGTGCTCCGCGGCTGCGGCAGCAACGGCAGGATGATGATCCGCGCTAGCGGTTGCGTCTGCCAGAACTCTCTCTAACCAGGCTTTGAGATCCATCTCCGGATCGAGCACCTGACCGCCGATCAGTTCGAA
>CAKZVG010000122.1 GCA_937921835.1 uncultured Bryobacteraceae bacterium
GTTTGAAGGCGTCAAAGCCGGTGAAGCGATGCTCCGGGTCCACCTTCACGCGGTCGCGAATCGCGGCGAAGCGGTCCTGGGTGCGGATGCGCGCGAGTGACTGTTCCAGTTTGTCCTCGAAGAGGTCGGCCATGGCGGTCAACTCGACGGTGGGGTTGCCGGTGAGGATGTCGCCGATGGCGCCCGTGCCGCGCCCCCCGCAGCCGACGATGCCGGCCTTGAGTTTTTCCTTGCCGGCGCCGCGCACCAGCTCCGGCTTGATGATTGTGAACGTTGCCGCCGAGGCGGTGAAGGCGCGGCGGGTCCCTTCGCTCATGACTGCCTCCTGGACCGGACGGATTCGCGGCCTGCGCCGGTCCCGTTCAGATGAACTTGTAGACGCCCGGCACCGGCAGCGGCGGGACGTCGAGCTTCAGGTCGTAGTCGAACTGCTTGGGCTGCAAGTCGAGTTGGGACTTCATAACCATGTCCCAGGTGATCTCCTGTCCGGAATAGGCCGACTCGCGCGCCATGATGCAGGTCATGGTGCTTTCGGCGACCGCCATGGCGTGGTTGATGTAGGGTCCGTCGCCGCGGATGCTCTTCACCAGGGCAATGTGCTCGCGGACGTACGGGTTGTCAAGCGGATTCTGGAAGCCGCCGCGCACGTCCTGGCCGCCGCCCGAACCCAGATCGTGGCAGTTGCTGCGACGCTTGGATCCCACCACCAGTTCGCTGATGTTGGTGTGGATGTGCTTCTCGCGCGGGTACTGGCGGCAGTAGCTCGACATCCGCACGCCGTTGGGATAAACGAAGTCGGCGCTGATGTGATCGTAGATATTGCCGTAGATCTCTTCTTTCGGCCGCCAGGCGGCGCCGCCCGAGGCCACCACGCTCACCGGATGCGCGTTCATCACCCAGTTGCAGACGTCGATGTTATGCAGATGCTGTTCCACCACCTGGTCGCCGCAAATCCAGACGAAGGAGTACCAGGCGCGGTGCTGCCAGGTCATGTCGCCCCACTTCGGGTCGCGCGCTTTCTGCTGAATCACCGGCGTTCCGACCCAATAGGCGTAGGTGGCGAGCACATCGCCGATGGCGCCGTTCTGGATCTTGTCCACGGTCTCCTGATAATCCCGCGCGAAGCGCCGCTGCGCACCGCTGACCACGGTCAGCTTGAGCTGCTCGGACTTCCGGGCGGCGTCCATGAAGCGGCGCACGCCCACCGGGTCGGTGCCGAAGGGCTTCTCGCAGAAGACGTGCTTGCGGGCGTTGACGGCGGCCTCGAAGTGCTCGGGACGGTAGCCCGGCGGGGTGCACAGCATGACGATGTCCACATCGGAAGCAACCAGCTTCTTGAAGCCGTCAAAGCTTACGAAGCGCTGCTCGGGCGCCACCTTGACGCGCGCGGCGGCTTCGGGCGGCAGCTTCTCTTTCAGACGCTTCATCGAGTTTTCTAGCTTGTCCTCGAAGATGTCGGCCAGGGCCGTGATTTCGACGCGGTCGTCGCCGGTGAGCAGGTCGATGATGGCCTGGGTGCCGCGCCCTCCGCAGCCGACCAGGCCGGCCTTCAGGCGCTCCCGGCCCGCTCCGCGGACCAGTTCCGGTTTAACGATGGTGAAGGCGCCCGCACCCGCGGCGGCGCGCCCGACAAACGATCTTCGGGATTGATTCACTGATGTCTCCATGGATGCCTCGAACCGACTCATTGTATAACTAAACAGAGCGGGGCGCGGCCGGCTTCGGCCGCCGTCAACCGGAGGAGACCATGACAACAGCACTGGAAGGCGTTGCGGCGGCGGCCATCACCCCGCGCCGCGACGACGACGGCAGCCTGGACCTGGGCGCGGCGCTGGAGATCATCGACTACCTCGCCGGGAGCGGTGTGGCGGCCATCTGCCTGCTCGGCACCACCGGCGAGTTCCTGCACTTTGGGATCGAGGAGCGGGCGCGGCTGACGAACTTCGCCGTGAAGCGGACCACGCTGCCCGTGCTGGCCAACGTCTCCCACTCCACCCTTGAGGGCGCCGTCGAACTGGCCCGCCAGGCGGCCGCGGGCGGCGCGGCGGCGCTGCTGTTGATGCCGCCCTACTTTTTCCGCTACCCGCAGAGCGACCTCGAAGCCTTCTACCTGGGTTTCGCCGAGGAGTTGGATGGCGGCCCTCCGCTGGTGCTCTACAACATTCCCTTCTTCTCGAATCCGTTGGAGACCGCCACCGTGGAGCGCCTGCTGGCCGGCGGCCGCTTTGCCGGCATCAAGGACTCCAGCGGCGATTGGGCCAGCTTTCTCGAACTCAAGCGGCTGCGGGAACGGAGTCCCTTCCGCCTGCTGGTGGGCAACGATGTTCTGTTCACGCGCGGGCGTTCGGCGGGCGCCGACGGAGTGGTGTCCGGCGTCGCCTGCGCCGTGCCCGAGCTGATCACCGCGCTCGACCGCGCCATCCGGTCCGGCAATGCCGCCGCCGTGGAAAGACTCGAAGGCGCACTTCAGGAGTTCCTGGCGCGCATCGATCCGCTGCCCACGCCCGTTGGGGTGCGCGAAGCGGTGGCCCTGCGCGGCCTCAAGACCGGTCCCCATGCCGTTCCGCCGGGCGGGGAGAATGCCCGGCGGCTCGGCGAGTTCCGCGAATGGTTCCCCGGCTTTCTGGCCGCCGTCAAGAAGGAATGCGAAGGTGTCTGAGGCGGCCAGGCGCGGCGCGCTGATCTGCCTGCTGGCGGGGGCGCTGGC
>CAKZVG010000123.1 GCA_937921835.1 uncultured Bryobacteraceae bacterium
CCGGCAGCCGACCGACACCTGCAAGGGGCAGATGTACCGCGATTTCGGAGCCGGCGAGTGGTTGTTCGAAATCGAGCAGACCAGCGGCGCCCAACTCTGGTCGCGCTTGGCCGCCATTCACCGCGACCGGTCCCGGGCCCGGGCCAAGGTGCGCGTCATCATGGCCACGGTGGAAGAATTGCAGAAGCGCATGGTGGAGGCGGTGCGCGCGGCTTGCCGGGTTTGATCCCCCGCGCCGGAAGACTCAGGAGGAGCGACGCGCGGGAAGCGCGCAGGTCAGTAGTCGCGCGCCGTCACCAGGTCCGTCACCGCCAGCAGCGCCTTCTGGAAGGGGGAATCCGGAAGCCCGGCGAGCAGCAGGCGGGCCTTTTCGGCGAACGCGCCGGCGCGCTCCATGGCGCGCTCGACGCCCCGGTTGGCCTGGACCAGTTCGAGCACGGTCTCAAAGGGCACGCCGCCGTAATCGCCATCGCGCAGCACGGTTTCCACCGCGTGGCGCTGCTCGGCGGACGCGCTCTCGAGCGCGTAGATCAGAGGCAGCGTCACCTTGCCTTCGCGCAGGTCGCTGCCCACCGGCTTGCCGAGCACCGTCTCGCGGGCGGTGAAATCGAGCACGTCGTCGACAAGCTGGAAGGCCATGCCAAGGTTCCAGCCGAAGCCGCCCATGCGCCCGGTCTCGGCCTCGCCGGCGGCGGCGAAAATGGCGCCCAGGCGCGCGCAGACCGAGAATAGGCTGGCGGTCTTGCGGTCCACCAGCTCCATGTAGTCCGCTTCGGAGACGTCGATGCGGCCGATGCGCTGGAGCTGGATGAGTTCACCCTCGACCATGGAGTGCGTCAGCCCGATCAGCAGGTCGAGCACTTCGAAGTTGCGCTCGCGCAGCGCGATCTGGAAGGCCTGCATGTAGAGCCAGTCCCCGGCGAGAACCGAGGTCTGATTGCCCCACAGCGCGTTGGTCGACGGCCGCCCGCGCCGCGTGTCGGCGTAGTCGATGACGTCGTCGTGCACCAGCGTGGCGGTGTGGATCAACTCCACCACCGCCCCCATGCGGATGGTGCTTTCGGTGCAGCGCCCAAACAGTTTGCCGGAAAGCAGCACCAGGATGGGCCGCAAGCGCTTCCCGCCGCTGGCGTGCAGGTAGTGCCCGATGGAGGTGATGGCGTCCACCGGCGCCACCGATTCGCTCTGAATCACCTGCTCGACCTGGAGCAGTTCCTCGTGCACCAGTTCCAGCAACCCGGCGGCCCGTAACGCATGCCCGCCCAAAGTGCCGCCGTTGGCGCCGGGAACATGAGCCGCCGGGCTGGCTGCGGACGCGTCGCTCCCGCCTGCGCATCGGAACTGCCCGGTATCCTTCAAGCTCATGGATTCACCCAGTGTACCCGCTCGTATTCACGCGAAGCAAACAAAGCCGCTCGAAATTGTCCCGCGTGGCGGCGGCGATGTCCTCCAGGTCCGCGCCGCGGACCTCGGCCAGCTTGCGCGCCGTCTCCACCACGAAGGCGGGCTCATTGCGCCGTCCGCGCCGGGGCGCCGGGGCGAGCAGCGGGGCGTCGGTCTCCACCAGCAGGCGCTCCCGGGGCGCGCGCCGCGCGGCTTCGCGGATCTCCCCCGCCCGGGGAAACGTCAGAATGCCGGAGAAGCTCAGGTAGAAGCCCAGGGCGAGCGAGCGCTCGGCTTCCTCGATCCCGCCCGTGAAACAGTGCATGATGCCGGGCAGAGCGTACGGCGCCCAATGCTCTTCGAGGATCGCGAAGGTATCGGGCCAGGCCTCGCGGGAGTGGATCACCACCGGCTTGCCGGCCATCCCCGCGATGTGAAGCTGGCGGATGAAAGCCTCCCGTTGCGCGCCGCGGGGGGCGGTCTGGTAATGGTATTCCAGGCCGGTCTCGCCGATGGCCGCCACGCGCGGATGACTGGCCAGCGCCTCGATGCGCGCGAAGGTCTCCTCGGGCGCCAGGTGCGCGTCGTGGGGCTGGACGCCGGCGGTAGCCCACACGCCCTGGTATTCCCCGGCCAGGCGGAGCGCCGCGTCCGCCGATTCGGGTGTGGTGGCGGTCCCGACGGCCAGGATGGCGCACACACCGGAATCCCGGGCGCGCGCCACCACGGCATCGCGGTCCGCGTCGAACTCCGCGCTATCCAGGTGGCAGTGCGAGTCGGCAAACTTCATTTCAACCGCGCTCCGACGGGCACGTCTTCGAGAAAGCCCGCCAGCACGGGCGCGCCGTTCTCAAGCGACGCCGCCACGATCATCCCGTTCGATGGGATGCCGCGGAGTTTGCGCGGTTGCAGATTCGCAACGACGACGACCTTGCGCCCCACGAGTTGCTCCGGCGAATAGGCGAGCGCGATGCCCGCCACGATCGAGCGCGGCTCCGGCTCGCCGATGTCCACCATCATGTGCATCAGCTTGTCGGCGCCCTTGACGCGTTCGGCGCTCTTCACCAGGCCAACGCGCATGTCGACCCTGGCGAAGTCCTCGATGCCGATCCGCCCATCCGGCTCCTCCGCGGGCGAAGCTTCCTGAGAGGGCGCGGCTTTACCGAGCAGCGCCGCCTGCCGTTCGGTCTCTTTGACCTCCAGCTCCCGCATGCGCGCGACGGCCGGGGCCGCTTCGATGCGCGGAAACACCGCGGCGACCTCGCCGATTCTTTGGGCGGCGGGCAACTGTCCCCAAGCGAGCTCGTCCAGCCGCACGTCTTCGAGCGGCGCGCTCATTCCGAGCTGCCGCCAGATCTTCGCGCACGACTGCGGCAGCAGCGGCGCCAGCAGCGCCGTGGCCACGCGGCAGACCTCGGCCGCGGTGTAGAGCGTGGCGTCAAGTCTGGCCCGCATCTCCGGCTCGTTGTGCCTGGCGATCTTCCAGGGGGCCTGCTCGACGATGTACTTGTCGGCCGCCGAGAGCAGCGTCCACAGCGATTCGAGGCCGCGGTGGAATTCGAAACGCTCGAAGGCCGCCAGCACCGCCGGAATGACCTGGGCCGCGGTTTCCCCGATGCCCGCATCCGCCTCGCCCGCCGGAATCACGCCTTCCCGGTACTGCTGGATCATGCTGAGCGTGCGGCTCACCAGGTTTCCGAGGCCGTTGGCGAGGTCGGAGTTGTAGCGCCCGACGAGCGCGTCGTAGCTGAAGCTGCCGTCGCTGCCGAAGGGGACTTCGCGCAGCAGAAAGTAGCGCAGGGCGTCCACGCCCATCACTTCCTGAATGGGCGTGGCGCGCACGATGTTGCCGCGCGACTTGCTCATCTTGTCGTTCTCAAACAGCAGCCAGCCGTGGGCGAAGATCTTCCTGGGCAGCTCCCAGCCCGCCGCCATCAGAAAGGCCGGCCAGAAGACGGCGTGGAAGCGCAGAATCTCCTTGCCGATCAGGTGCAGGTCGGCGGGCCACAGCCCCTCGCCTTCGACCGCGCTCATGTACGTGGTCAGGGCGTCGAACCAGACATAGAAAACGTGGTTCTCGCCCAGCGGAAACGGAATTCCCCACTTGATGGTTGTGCGGCTGATCGAGAGGTCGCTGAGTCCTTGCCTGACGAAGGCCAGCACCTCGTTGCGGCGAATCTCGGGCTGGATGAAATCGGGCTGCTTCTCGTACAGCTCGAGCAGGCGGTCGGCGAAGGCCGACAGTTTGAAGAAGTAGTTCTCCTCGGTGACGGTTTCGGTCAGCCGGCCGCACTCCGGACAAGGGTCGCCGGGCTTGGCTTCGTTCACGTACAACTCGTCGAACATGCAGTACTGGCCGGTGTAGGAGCCTTTGTAGATGTAGCCGTTGGCGTGGCAGCGCTCGAGCAACTCGCGCACCTTGGCGGCGTGGCGCGGGTCGGTGGTGCGCATGAAGCGGTCCACGGCCAGACCGAGCCTGTCCCATTGCGCGCGGAATTCGTTGGCGATGACGGTGGTGAACTCCTCGGGCGACTTGCCGGCCGCGCGCGCCGAGCGCTCCACTTTCTGGCCGTGCTCGTCGGTGCCGGTGGCGAGGATGGCATGGTAGCCCTGCATGCGCTTGAAGCGCCGGATGGTATCGGCGGCGATGGTGGTGTAGGCGTGGCCGATGTGCGGCGCCGCGTTGACGTAGTAGATGGGAGTGGTGAGGTAGTATTTCATTTCCGGTTCGCCAAGTAGGCCCGGGCGGCTTCGGCCGCGATCTGTTGGAGCGGTGCGCCGGAGGCGAGCGCCAGCGCCCGGCAGTCTTCATATTCGGGCGCGAACGCTCCCGATCCCGACACCTTCACGCGGACCTTTCCGTGGGGCGTCTCTACTTCCACGATACTGCGCTCCTGGACCCGGCGCTCGGCGTGATGGATGCGCAGGCCCAGGGTGGAGGTCTCGGCCAACACCAGCGCCGCCAGCCGCTCCTGGTCTTCCGGCTTGGCGACCACCGACAAGAGCGTTCCCGGACGGTTTTTTTTCATGTAGACGGGCTGAAGCGTGACGTCCAGGGCGCCGGCCGCGAGCAGGCGCTCCATGGCGTAGCCGAGCACCTGCGGGGTCGAGTCGTCGATGTTGGCCTCGATGAGCGCCACCGTCAGCGCCTCGGGCGCGCCGCCCGCCTCGCCGATCAGCACCCGGAGCACGTTGGCCTCTTGCGGCAAGTCGCGGCTGCCCGCGCCGAAGCCGCTCGCCTGAAGCCGCATGGCGGGCGGCGGGCCGAAGCCTGCCGCCAGGGTCGCGGCGATGGCGGCGCCGGTGGGCGTGGTGAGTTCCATCTCCGGCCCGCGCGCGTAGACCGGCGCGCCTTCGAGCAGGGCGGCGGTGGCCGGGGCGGGAACGGGCAGCACGCCGTGCTCGGTCTCGACCGTGCCGCTGCCGGTGTTAATGGCCGAACAGTGCACGCGTTCGACGCCAAGCAGCTCCAGCGCCAGGCAGGCGCCGGCGATGTCGGCGATCGAATCCACCGCGCCGACCTCGTGGAAGTGCACCTTCTCAATGGGGACGTTGTGCACCCGCGCCTCGGCTTCTCCCAGCTTTTCGAAGACGCGGCGGGCGTCGTGTTTGGCGCGCGCCGGCAGCGCCGAGCCGTCGATCATGCGCAGGATCTGCGGCAGGTGCCGGTGTGCTTTCTGTTCGCCGCCTTCGACGTGGAATTTCAGCGCGCTAAGGCCGCGCCGCTTCACGCGCTCGAAGCGGAACGCCGCGCCGGTGCCGAGCGAGCGCAGCCCCTCTTCGATCGCTTCGCACGGAGCGCCCGCGTCGGCCAGTGCGCCGACCGTCATGTCGCCGGCAATGCCGGAAAACGCATCCAGGTAACAGAGTTTCATGAGATCAACCGTGGGAGAATCTGGCCCGCGGGACCGCGCAGGGAGCAGTCCACCAGGTGCGAAAACGCGGTTTCATCGACGTTGACTTCGATCACCTTCGCGCCCGCCTGGCGCGCGTACGGGACCAGTCCGGCGGCGGGATAAACCACCGCCGAGGTGCCCGCCACCAGGAGCACTTCGGCCGCGCCGGCAGCCGCTTCGGCGCGCTCCCAGACTTCCGGCGGCAGCGCCTCGCCGAACCAGACCACGCCCGGGCGCAGCAGCCCGCCGCAATCGCAGCGCGGCGGCAGTTCGGGCAGCTTCGGCCGCAAGTCGCGGCGCTCGCGCCCGCAGCTCTGGCAGCGCACGTTCCAGATGTCGCCGTGGAGTTTAAGGATGTTGCGGCTCCCGGCGCGGTCGTGCAGTCCGTCGACGTTCTGCGTGATCAGGGTGAAGCGGGCGGCGCGGGCCTCCAGTTCCGCCAGCGCGTGGTGTCCGGCATTCGGCTGGGCTTCGGCGATCAGCCCGCGCCGCCAGTCGTACCATTCCCAGACCAGCTTCGGATCGCGCGCGAACGCCTGCGGCGTAGCGAGTTCCTCCGGGCGGAAACTGCGCCACACGCCTCCCGGACCCCGGAAGGTGGGAATGCCGCTCTCGGCGGAGATCCCCGCGCCGGTCAGGACCGCGACCGAAGCGGCCGATTGGATCCACTCGCGCGCCTGCTGCACAGATGTTCATTATCGTATAGCGGCGCGTACTTTCTGGCCCGCGTCAGAGCTTGCGGATGAATTGCAGGTCGACGGTGATGGTGACTTCGTCGCCCACCACCAGCCCGCCGGTCTCGATGGCGCGGTTCCAGGTAAGGCCGAAATCCTTGCGGTTGATGCGCGCGGTGGCGGTGGAGCCGGTGCGGACGCCGCCCCGCCCGTCCTTGATCTCCGGCGCCAGCGGCTCGACGTCGAAGACCACCTCGCGGGTCGTGCCGCGGATGGTCAGATCGCCGGTGAGCCTGTAGCCGCTCCCCGAGCGCTCGATCCGCTTGGACTTGAACGTCATCGTGGGATACTTCTCGACCTCGAAGAAGTCGGCGCTTTTCAGATGGGCGTCGCGCTTGGGCTCGCGCGTGTCGATGGAGGAGACGTCGATGGTGACGTCGATGCTGCCCTGGGTGGGGTCGGCGGCGTCGAAGCGCGCGCTGCCGGAGAGTTTTCCGAAGTGCCCGCGGACGTTGGAGACCATCATGTGCCGGACGGTGAACTGAGCCGCCGAATGGGAAGCGTCGATGCGCCACTCGGGCGGCTGGGCGGCCAGCGGCAAAGCGAGCGGACACACACAAACGGCAAGAGCGAAGGTTCCTCTGAGCATATGTCTTGAGTATAGCGCCGCGGGCCGGGATGCGCCTTGCCTGGCGCCCCGCGAGACGGGGAGGTTTGACCCGCGAGGGGGGCCGGTGCGTAGAATCTCAAGCGTGAAGTTTGTCACGGCTCTCGCGTTTCTGCTAGTTGAATTCGGCTATGGCGTTGCATTCCTGCGCGCGCAGGGCCCCCCGCGGTTCGTCTCCGCGAACGCCTGCGCTCCATGCCACTCCCGGATCGCCCCGCCGGAGAACGGGGCCAGCGTGGTGCGCAAGTGGGCGCCGCCCAGGGCCCGCTCCGGCTCGCGCCCGGCGGAAGCCTCGATCGCACCCTTCGTGCTGTGGAAGGGAAGCATGATGGCGTACGCCGCGCGCGACCCTTACTGGCGCGCCAAGGTGCGCTACGAGACATTCGAAACTCCGGCGGCGGCCGCGGCCATCGAGGACAGGTGCATGAACTGCCACGCTCCGCAGCAGCAGTACCAGGCGCGCGCGGCGGGCCTCGAAGCCCGGCTTGATGCTCTCGACGTGCTGGGACTCGAAGGAGTTGGTTGCGCGGTATGCCACCAGATTACGCCTGCCGGTTTGGGAACCAGGGCTTCCTTCAGCGCCGGTTTCGAAATCAACCGGCAGAACCAGATCTACGGCCCGCACGCCGAGCCATTCGGGATGCCCATGATCAACAACACCGGCTACACGCCGGCCGAAGGCGCCCACATGCTCGATTCGGCCTTGTGCGGTTCCTGCCACACGGTCATCAACCCGGTGCTCTCGCCCGATGGCCGGGTG